>PLTD01000067.1:0-30228 GCA_003165335.1 Rhodospirillales bacterium
TTAGAGATAACATTGGTATCCAGAAGATAGCCCACCGCGACGGTTAAAGGTCTAAAGTGCGGCCGATATCGCGGTCGCGCTCTATGGAAAAATCATTAACTTTGGGGCCGCCGAGCAAATGTGCCTTGAAGTCCGGCTTATGCGCTGCCAATGCGCGATAGTCTTCGATCGAAAGCACCACTCTCCGCTCGGCGCCATGACGCGTGATCGTCTGAGGCCCCTCGGTACGGGCGTGTTCGATGACCTCGCTAAGCCGTGTTTTTGCGTCCTGCACTTGCCAGCTTGCCATCGCACACCGCTTTCTGTCCTGTCTGACTAGAATATTGGTGTTTTGGTTGAACTTCAAATCGACCCTTCGAGGTTGGGGCTGGGATTGGGAAACAAGGGCGGCCAGTGATGTTCATGCCCTGCAAGGGCAGGTTTGGGGACGCGCAGTCCAAGCTCACCTGAGCATTTTTTGGAGTCAAGCTCGCGATTGCACTTTTCCTGGACCACGTCGGCATCTCTTTACCGCTTAAAGCCGCAGTCTGGCGCAAGTTCGCGTTGAATGCAGGAATGACAAAGGAAGCTCTCGATGCTCGTGTCTGATTACTCCCCGTCCACGAGACATTGGGCAGGGGGGAGCATTTCGGAGATCAGTTTGCCTATCGGTTCAATTGCGGCAAGCCTACGGTCGTTACCACGATGGCACAGTTCCATCGCGGGCTCTCGACAGGAAGGGATCGCTTTCGAGAGACAGCGAAAGCTGGAGTTAGGTAGTTGAGTTTCCCCCTTAGTCATCGCTGCTAGGTTGCCATCTGGCGATAGGCGGCCGAGCTAACATCCCTGCCTATCCCTCAACTCCTGGTCTGGCATAGAAGTGGTCTGCCATTGAAGTGTCGGTCATGCGTTGACAAATGGAGCGGCAGAAGCACTCATTGATCCGGTCGCCACTCCCGCGAATGGAGCTGGCCGGCGGACGATGGGAGGCACCTTTGACGAACACCACCGGCTTCGATCCACACTTCTTTCCAGGTGTTTCATCGCTCAATCCCGATGCCACTATCGGGTCGCCGTCGGTTAAGTCTCCGCCTCTGGAAGCCCTATACCCGGAGATCAATAATTACAGGATCATTTCCGCTGAGCGCTATACTTCGCCCAGCTTTATGAAGCGTGAATGGCAGGGCGTTTGGTCAAAAAGCTGGACCTGTGCTGGGCGAGTATCCGATCTTTCTGTAGCGGGTAGCTGGTTCAAATACGATTTAGGCCACGAGTCCATTATCGTCGCGCGAGGCCCGGACAACGCAATCCGCGCTTTTTACAATAGCTGCCAACATCGCGGGAGACAGTTGGTGACCGATGATTTCGGTCGCGCTCCTAGCTTTGTGTGCCGCTTCCATTCCTGGGTCTATGGCTTGGACGGCATCAATCGCCGTGTCACGGACCGGGAGTATTTCAAGCCTGAAGCCTTGTGCGGCGATCTGAATCTGCGCAGCGTGCGGTGCGAGAGTTGGGGCGGATTCGTATTTATCAACCCCGATCCGGATGCCGAACCGCTGCGCGATTTCCTGGACGCAATGCCAGCGATGCTGGAGGCGTACGCCATCGACGATATGCATATCGTCAAGGATGTCGTCATCGCGATGGACTGCAACTGGAAGGTTGCTGCCGAAGCCTTCCTCGAGCCGTATCATGTGCACATCACCCACCCGGCTCTGCTACCGGCGGTCGACGAGGTCTATAATCAATATGACTTCTATCGTAACGGCCATGCTCGGCTGATTACGCCGCTCGGCGTTCCGAGCCCGCGCGAACGTGACAGGGACAGTATAAATCCGGGACTGGCCTATATGCTGCGCGAAGCGGGTGTCGACCCCGAAAGCTTTACCGGGAACGCCCTGGACGTCCGCGCGGCTATCGCCGCGGCCAAGCGTAAAACAGACAATGTCTTTGGCCTCGATTACTCGGCCTTTTCCGATGCCCAGCTTACCGACGACTGGAATCCGTCAATCTTTCCCAACATGGCGCTGAATGCCTTTCCCGAGGCGGTTCAGGTGATGCGCTTTCTGCCCCATCCCACAGATCCGGCCAAATCATACTTCCATGTGTGGATTTTAGTGCCGACGACAAAACCGGGTGTGCGGCCGCCGGCGAATTTCGGCGTCGAGCCGGAAGTCGATGTCACCGGCGCTGTCCGGCCGCAGCGCCTTTACACTCAGCAGGACAAAGCCGGCGTTGGCGAGGTCTTGCAACAGGATATCGATAATATGGCGGCCGTGCAGAGGGGCTTGGCCTCGGCTGGCATGGTCAACGGCCTGCGCCTGTCCGAGCAGGAGCAGCGCATCCAGCAATTCCACGCGCAAATCGACCGATGCCTGGCGCGAGCCAATGCCTGATGGAGCAGAATCTGCAACGCGATCTGGTCGAGCTGTTAGAAAAACAAGCGATCAGCGAACTGGTTTTCGCTTACTCGCGTGCTGTCGACAGGCACGATTTCAACTTGTTGAGAACACTTTATACGCAGGACGGCATCGATGACCACGGCGGGATCTTCTGCGGACCGGCTCCGGCCTTTGTCGATTGGCTCGAAACTGCAATGAAAGACGTCGACACCAGCCATAGTGTTCACAATCATGTGATCAAGGTACACGGAGACACCGCCGAGGGCGAAGTCTATGTAACTGCCTATAACAGGATTCCCGATGGGGAGCGGGCCTTCAAAGAATTCATCCAAGGTCTGCGTTATATCGACCAGTACCGTAAAACTGCGGGGCGTTGGCAGTTCGTCTTGCGGACCGTCGTTGTTGATTGGGCGCAATTGCGCCCCGCCCTGTGGGACTTCCAGAACCCGCTTCTGAAAGGCAAGAAGCCAGCGCAAGGCGGCCCAGGAGATCCATCCTACCGACTGCTTGCAGACTCGCTATTCGCGAGGTCATGACAATCCCGCATTCTGGGCATCCTCCCCGGGTTTCATCCCTCGCGTCATTGCGGATATCGGAATATAGTTGAGCGCGTGCTGCAGTTGATGGAGCGCTAAATGGACGACGTCGATCGGCTGATTGAGGATTGGATCCAGGTCCGCACTATCCTCAAGGGACATCTGAGACAGTTGAAGGATCCCGGGCACCCGGAGTTTCCGGGCGGGGAAAATGACCGGAACGCGGCGGAGACGCAGGTCACTATTCACCGCTGCGTGACCGAGATCGAAGTCTTGATATCGCGCTATTCGTCGAGACTCTAGCCATGTTTGGCAGGCCTCAATGGTAGGCGTTATCGCTCATCAGATAGGCCTGGACATAGTTGCGGATACCGTCTTCGAGCGATGTGAACTGGCCTGCATAGCCGGCGGTTCGCAGTCGGTCCATGCTGCCTTGAGTGAATGACTGATATTGTCCCTTGAGCGCCGCCGGCATGTCGATGAACTCGATCCTGTGCGCTACACCCATCGCGTCGCAGACGGCATGGGCCAGATCCAGATAGGTCCGTGCCGTCCCGGTGCCCAGGTTGAACAGGCCGCTGACCTGCGGTGCATCCAGCAGCCACAGCATGACATCGACCACGTCGCCCACCCAGATGAAATCCCGGGCCTGGGCGCCGTCGGCCAGATCCGGCTGGTCTGAGCGGAACAGGCGGGCAGGGGCGCCGGCCGCAAGCTCGTCATACTTGACCTTGACCACCGAAATCATGCGGCCCTTATGATATTCGTTGGGGCCGTAAACATTGAAGAATTTGAGCCCAACCCACTGCGGCGGAACCGCTCTTGCGTCTGCGACCAGCTTCATCACCTCAAGGTCGAACACATGCTTCGACCAGCCATAAAGGTTGAGCGGCTTCAGCGTGCGCAGCAGAGCAGGGTCGTCGTCGAAGCCCTGGGCTCCGTCGCCATAGGTCGCGGCGGAGGAGGCATAGACTAGCCGCACCTTCCTGGCTGCGCACCAGTCCCACAAGCGGCGGGACAGCGCGACATTTGTGCGCCAGACGACGTCTCCGTCGGTGGCAGTCGTTTCGCTGATAGCGCCCAGGTGATAGACCATCTCAATAGCGGGATCGGTCGCCAGGAATGCCTCCAACGCCTCAGGTGCGATCAATTGGGCAGGCGGATGACCGGCGATATTTCGCCATTTGCCTTCGTTCCCCAGCCAGTCGACGATGGCGGTTCGGTGTCCCCGCTTCGTCAACTCGGCCTGAAGATAGGACCCGATGAAGCCGGTGCCGCCGGTAATGAGAATCATGATCGCCAGGTCCCAGACTGTTCCAGGTTGAATCTGCAGTTTGTCATGCTTTCAAGGCCCATTCCTCACAAAGCGCTATAGTTCGTCGCGGGTCGACTGCTGTCAGCGATGAGCGAATAGCATCTGCTCGCTTCATTCTAAGCCGCGTACGAACAAAGAGGTATCATGAGCAGTCCGATCGCGCACGCCGCCTGCTGAAAATTGATCGGGGCGCCACCATTCACGGGACGAGCAGACGGAATTCGAAGATTAGGATTTTCTAGCATCGGCCTCCAGGCAATGGCATATTGCCCATATGATCGATTTGTCGTGCGCATTTCGTAGCTGTCGCCCTTCCCAGCGGCTCGATTCGTTGATGTCGAGCGACACGCGCGTGCTGTGCTCAGACGGCGACGGGAGTTCTGGGCTGGCTGCCGAATTGTGCCTACTGTGATTGGATCTGGCATCTGGACGCATCTGTGCCTCCCGTCGGATCGTGCAAGGGCTGCGGATGCGTTCACAATTACGTGCGATTGCTGTTTATTCACGTTTCGACCGATTCGTGATCGATCAGTCAGAGTTGCTCGAACAATATAAAAAGTACGGCAGTAACGAGGGATTATGATTATGGCCGTTTCAACTGTGAAATTATCCCGGCGGCTACTAACAACCTCTTGCCTGCTGTTCGCCATGGCCGCACCGGCAATCGCCGACACCCCAGCCATTACGCCGACGGTTCCTGGGATCGTCACCCCACCCACGACGCCTGCGGCCCCCAACCCTGATACGCCCGGAGTTGATGCAGGATCTCAAGCCGGCCAGGGTGCGCTGGTCAGCATCATGCAGGCTGCGCGCCCGGATTATGACGCAAAAGGGATTCACCTCGGCGCGTTCATTCTCAATCCAATTGCGGATTTGACAGAGAATTTCTCATCGAACGTCTATGCAACTACCTACAATGACAAGAGCGATTTTTACACGCTCTTTTCACCGCTCGTAACGATTCAATCAGGCTGGAATCGGGATTCTGTCGGCGCCACAGTCGGCGGGGATATAACCCGCTATGTTCGATACAATAGTGAAGATGTCGATAATTTCAGCGCGTCGGTGAACGGCAGGCTGGATATCTTGGACGGAATGTACGCCAACGGTAGTGGCGGCTATCAAATCGAACACGAGCCGCGCGGTTCACCGAACTCAGTCAATGGGATCTCTCCGACCGAATATCATCTGGCGTCCGCGACACTGGGTTATGTGAAGGACAACAGTGTCATCGGGCTCAATCTCGGATTTTCAGTCAACAACTATACATATTTTAACGTCCCCACGACGTCGGGCATCCCGATCATCGAGACCGACCGCGACCGAACAGAATACGATATCAATGCGAAAGTCAGCTATGAGCTCGCCCCCCAATATAAGGCTTTCATTCGCGCCAGCGGAAACGAGCGGGCCTATGACCATAAGTTTGACGCCGGTGGATATCAGCGCAGTTCTACCGGATACGAATTCGACGCGGGTGCCGCATTGGCAATTGCGTCGAAAGTCGATGGCGAGATCTATATCGGATATCTTTCCCAGATTTTCGACGATCCCAGACTGAGCAATGCCGGAGGATTGGGGTTCGGCGCAAATCTCTTGTGGAACGTGGATGGTTTGACCTCGGTCAAAGCGTCCGTTGCACGCACCGTCGAGGAAACGATCGTCACGCAGGCTTCGAGTTTCGTTCAGACTTCGGTTTCGGTCGGGATAGAGCATGAGCTGCTCAGGAACCTGCTGCTCTCTGCAGCCTTTAACTACGCCAACCAGGACTACCAGAATTTTGGACGCGTCGATAACGTCTATGGCGTTAATCTGATGGGGAAATATCTGCTGAACCGATATCTCGCCACCAGCCTGAACATCGGCTATACTAAGAAGACATCCAATGCGATCGGTATCTCGCAGCTTGCCGAGTACGAACAGGCCTTGGTTGCGTTCAAAATCCACCTCCAGTTTTAGGGTATGAGGATAGGGGTTCCGGTGACGAGGTTGTGCGGCGTAGTCTTTGGGTTCGGCAAAATCGGAAGATCCCTTGTTCTGGCTGTCGGCATAGTTTTGCTCGCGGCGGGTATGGCACCCGCCGACGATCTTAAGGGCTACGCGCTTGGCGCCGGGGATAAACTTCGCATAACCGTTTACAACGAACCCGATCTTTCCGGCGAGTTCGAGGTCAACGGCCAAGGTTTTGTATCGGTTCCGCTGATTGGGCAGATCAAGGTGATCGGCCAGACGACCAGTGAAGTTCAGACGCTTCTGACCCAGAAGTACGGGAAGGATTATCTGGTCAATCCCAATGTCAGCGTCGAAGTTACGAACTATCGCCCGTTTTTCATTATCGGCGAAGTGAACCATCCGGGCGGCTATCCCTACGTAAACGGCATGACAGTGATAAATGCCGTGGCCTTAGCCGGCGGCTATACGCCACGCGCCAATCATGATCGTATCAAGGTCAAGCACGGCAGCGAATCGACCGAGCAGGAGCAAGAGGTCAAAGAGGATGCTGCTGTCCTGCCTGGCGACGTGATAGAAGTTCCTGAGAGATTCTTCTGATTGGAGCTCGCAAGCGCCATCCGGTCTGCTGTTGATTACCGGCAGCGATGCGGCGATGTGAATAGGAAGCCAGCTCAATGAGCGAAGCGAAACATATCGATTTGCCAAAGCCGCGTGCGGTCGGGAACCTGAGGGCCGTCCTGGGCGGCGGACCACCCAAGCCGGCCGAAGATGTAATCGATCTTCACCAGATATTCGGAATTATCCGTCGACGTGCGAACGTCATCGTCGGTTGTGCGGTTCTGGGCACGATGCTCGCGACAGTTTGGGTTTTTCAACTGACGCCACGCTATACCGCCGAAGCAACCGTGATGCTGGACACGCGGCGAAACCAGATGGTCGACCTGACCAGCATGATTGCCGGCCTGTCCGGGGACCAAAGTGTCGTGCGCAGCGAAATGGAAATCCTGAAGTCGCGCGCTTTGGCCGAGAAGGTTGCCGACAAGCTGAAAATCGACGAATGGCCGGAGTTCAACTGGACACTGGCAAAGCCCGGCTTCTTCGATGGATTGCTTCATCCTTTTGCGTGGATGATTGGCGCATTGCAGAAGCTGACGACGCCCCCGTCGGCAATGATTGCCGATCAGGAAGCGCGCGCAAAGGATCGGCGTGCAATCGAAGTTGGCGCGCTCATGGCTCGCATGGACATCACCAATGATGGGCGATCCTATTTGATCAAAATTCACGCCCAATCCGAGAACCGGGTCGCCTCAGCGCTGATCGCCAATACCTATGTCGATTTCTATTTGCTCGACCAGGTCGAGGCAAAATTCGATGCGATTAAGCGCGCCAGCAACTGGCTGAACGATCAACTGGGCGACCTTCGCGATAAGGTTCGCGATTCCGAACGCGCAGTGGAATTGTTCAAAGAGCAGAACAATCTCTCCGAAACCAAGGGGACTTCGCTGAACGATCAGCAGCTATCGGAGCTGAACTCGCAGTTGATCCTTGCTGCAGCCGATCGGGCCCAGAAGGAAACCAGCTTGGGTCAGTTACAGGCTCAAATTCGGGCGGGGAGCATAGATTCGGCTGCTGTCTTGGATTCACCGCTGGTGGAGAAGTTGCGCTCCGACGAAGCAGAACTTCTTCATAAAAAGGCGGAACTGTCGACGCGCTATCAGCCGTCACATCCGACGATGGTCAATCTTCAATCATCGATCGACGAGATCAACCGCAAGATCGACGAAGAGGCGAACAAGACGGTTCGTGGGCTGCAGGGTGATGTGGCAGCCGCAAGAGCAAAGGAAGCGTCGTTGAAAGATACGTTGGGCGGCATTCAGAAAAATGCCGCTCAAGAGGGAAAACTCGATGTTCCGCTGCGCGAATTGCAGCGCGAAGCGGATGCCAACAAGCTGCTTTACGAAAACTTCCTAACCCGCTTCAAACAGACGACGACCGAAGAAGACATCCAGCAGGCGGACGCCCGGCTGGTGTCCTCGGCCCTGCCGCCGATGATTCCATCGTTTCCGAAAAAGACCGTTCTGATCGGCTTTTCGTTTCTGGCGTCGATTTTCGTCGGCGTCGCGGCAGCATTTTTGCTGGAGAGGCTCGATAACGGATTTCGCAATTCCGAGCAGGTGGAAAAATTGCTGGGCGTTCCGACCTTGGGGCTGGTGCCCGGCGTAGTGCGACAGGAACTGCCGCAGGATGTGGTCGTCAAGCGACCGACTTCCCAATATTCCGAATCGATCCGCTCGATACGCACGGCGCTGCGCTATTCCGATATCGATCATCCGCCCAAAGTGGTGCTGATCACCTCCTCGCTGGCCGGAGAAGGAAAGACCGTCTTTGCTACGTCGCTGGCCCGCAGCATCGCCCGCTCCGGCGGCAAATCCTTGTTGGTCGATTGTGATCTGAGGCGCCCCAGTGTCGCCAAGCTCCTCGGGGTCAACGGTGAACCGGGGATGCTCGACATGTTCTCGGAGAATGGGAATATCGATTCCATCATCCGTGTCGATGAAGAATCCGGGATGCATTACATCCCCTCCAAAGGCGGCACAGCCAATCCGCAGGATCTGCTCGGATCGCAGCAGATGCGCTCCTTCCTCGAGCGCATGAGCACGCGATACGATCTGATCGTACTCGATGCGCCGCCGGTCCTGGCTGTTTCGGATCCGATCATTCTCTCGCATTTTGTCGATACGACGCTCTATCTCGTGCGATGGGAAACCACGCCGCGGCCCATCGTAATCGGGGCTATGAAGCTGTTGCGGACAAATGGGGGGCATGTCGCCGGCGTCGTCCTGTCACGGGTTAATTCGCGCAAGCACGCCACCTACGGCTATGGAGATGCCGGCTATTACTATGGCCGATATTCGAACTACTACGGCTACCATCAGTCTTGAGCCTATCCGCTTGAGGGTTGCTCCGCTCATTGCGCTGAACCTGACGCTTGCACTGGCAATGCTTGCGGTCGGCTTTCCGGCGATTGTCTCGAACGCGCTGCGTTTGCCGTCCGAGGTAGTGATTCGGGCTATCCGCGATGGTCAGCCCGTTTCGAAAGCCGACGATGATGAGGCTGTCGACCGGTTGGAAAGCGCTGCTGCATTTTCAAATGCAGCGCGCGCTGACCTGGCGATCGCGTTGCTCGCTGGAAAAGCACCTCCCAGCTCAGCAGCGGATCGGGTTTTGGCCGACCATGCGGCGCGACAATTGTCTCGCTATCTAGACGCCGCGCCTGACGATGCCTTCGCCTGGGCGAACCTCGCCCAAGCAGAAATGCGCAGGGGAACGGCCGGTGCGGCGGCACTTCCCTTCAAAATGTCGATCGAATTTTCTCCTCAATCTGAGGCAAGCATTTTGTGGCGCTGCGACTTTGGGATCGACATCTATGCCGCGCTCGACGACGAGGGGAAGGCGCTGGTCGCTAAGGAGTTCCAGACAGCGATGGACCCGTCGCTCGACTCATCGATTTCCGAGCAAGTCGTTCAGATCGTGCAGCGCAAGAATGCCATTACCTTGGCAAGGGCGTTGTTGGCCAACAACGCGGACGCCAGTCGCAAATTCGAGAGCCTTCTCGCCGCGAAGCGATAGGGCACTTTACGGATGGATGAAATCCCTAGCGTTACGCCCCGCCTCTACCGTGGGCTGGAAAGCATGATCGGATCACCTCCGTGACCACCCGGATTCTCATTCATCGGCCGGGCTCATTGGGAGACACGGTCGTTGCACTACCTTGTTTCCACCTGATTCGCAGAAGTTTTCCCGATAGTGAATTGCGGGTACTGACCAACGCCCCGGTTGCGGACGGCGCACCGCAACTGTCGGCGGTTCTCGATGGCAGCGGCCTTATCGACGGCTATTTCGAATATCCCGCATCTGTCAGAGACGGGCGACGTTTATGGCGGCTCGCGCGTGCAATTCGTCAGTGGCATCCAACGACTGCAGTCTATCTCGTGCCGCGTCGCCAGAAATATAAGGTCCTGCGAGATGCGGCCTTTCTCAGATTATGCGGCATCAAGAATATCATCGGTCTGCCCTTAGTCGGCGATTCGATTGAATTTCGCCGCCGATCCGATGGGCTTTTGGAGCGTGAGGCCGAACGGCTCGCGCGTTGGTTGGCGCCGCTGGGCATGGTCGATGCCAGGGATCGGGCGAATTGGGATCTTCGCCTGAGCCAAGAGGAACTGGCGTCTGCTCGTTCGCGTGTCGCGGAAGTGATCGGCGGGCACCCCTTTATCGCACTGTGTATCGGCACCAAACAGGTGCCCAATGATTGGGGCATTGGAAATTGGCATGCACTTGTCGAAGGATTGAGGCAAGAATGCCCTCACAAATTGGTGCTCGTCGGGGGCGAGGGGGACCGGGAGCTGTCTGAAGCGATTGCTCGGAACTTGCCGGACCGATGTATCAATCTTTGCGGCTCTATGGGGGTTCGAGAGAGCGCCGCTCTGATTGCTTCGGCGTCTCTTTTTATCGGTTGCGATAGCGGCCCCATGCATCTTGCATCTGCTGTGGGAACGCCGCTCGTCGCCATCTTCTCGAAACTGAACGATCCAGGTATCTGGTTTCCGTTCGGCAAAAATGTCCGGGTGCTTTACCCTTACGCCGATAATGAGACGAATCAGTCCATCTTGCCGATCGACGTGCTAATGGCCGCCAAAGACCTCCTGAACCCCGCCGGTGAATCGTGACTGCGGTCCACTCGACATCCAATGCTGCTGTTTCAAAGGCGACGCGCACGCCGCGCCGCGGATCGCTCGAGCGATTTCGGGACGGCACGCTGCTCGGTGTTCTGGCCTGGGCACCACTACCCTTCGGGAGCGCCCGCCCTTGGGCTTGGGATCTATTGGGGGCGTTTGCGATTCTGCTGCTGACCGTTTCCGGCATTTGCGAGGCTCAACGACCCAGCAAGCGCGGCGCGTTGGCCTCGCTCATTCCTGCACTTGTGATGGCGGGAGTGCTGGCAGGCTGGATCGTCTTCCAGTCTCTGCCGTGGAATTTGTTCGGCTGGCACCATCCGCTGTGGGACCGCGTATCCGATGTGCTGGGGCACAAGCTCGATGCCTCGCTCAGCCTCAATCGCGAAGCTTCCTTCGTACATCTATTCAGACTTATGACCTATGCCGGCTATTTCTTCGTCGCATGGCAGGTCGCTCGGCGCGTAGAAGGCGCGGCATTGATCGTTCGAGCGATCGCGGCGATCGGTGCCCTCTACGCAGTTTATGGCCTGCTGGAGTTCATCTCTCCTCAGCCCCAGATTTTGTGGTTCGTAAAGGACACCTACATCACGGACGTGACGAGCACCTTCATCAACCGAAATTCTTACGCCACCTTCGCTGGCATTTCGATGATCGCCAATCTGGTCTTGATTGCGAATGTCCTGATTAAAAACACTGACACACGAAGCCGAAAGTCGGTTGCACTGTCGATGGTCGATAATCTATTCGCCCGCGCCAGGTGGCAGATGCTGGGGCTGATTGTCATCAGCGCATCCCTTCTGATGTCACACTCGCGCGGCGGATTGATTGCATCATTCGCGGGCGTCACGGTCTTGCTGATTCTGATCCTTGTCGCACCTGCTGCGCGCGCCCCCTGGCGATATTGGTTTGGCGGATTTGTCGGCGTCGCATGGCTCGCGATGATCGTCCTCACCGGTACGTCCACACTGAGCCGGTTCGATTCGGCTTCGCTCGACTTGGAGATGCGCCCGAAAATTAACCAGGCTCTCTTGCGGGCAATCCATGACAATTTCGTGAGCGGCACTGGACTTGGAAGTTTTCCCTCGATCTTCCAACTTTATCAGCCGCTTTCGATCGTCGGCTATGTCGAGATGGCGCACAATGACTATCTGGAAAATATGCTCGAACTCGGGATTCCGGCCGCTATTTTGCTTTTCGCGATTGTCGTCTATTTGGCGAGCCGTTGCCTGATGGGCGTCTTCAGACGTCGCCGCGATGTAATCTTTCCCTGTGCGGGGGCCGCTGCCACCGCTTTGGTCGGGGTTCATTCCGCGTTCGATTTCAGCATGCAGATTCCCGCGGTTGCCATCAGCTACGCCGTTATTCTGGGCGTTGGCGTGGCGCAGTCGGTCAACTCACGCGATCAAATTTAAGAACAGGCAGGGGCAAATGCCGGCGGACTTATGAAAGGTCTCGACCGGTCAAAAGACTGAGCTTCGTTCGAATGTCTGATGTGCTCTTAGCCGCAGCCAGGGATTTTTCGAATTCGAATAGTTTGGCGCCGACCAAGAAGCGATACCAAAATCCTTGAAGTGTATGGTAAATAAGCCCTTCTTTGCCATCCAGAAGACCCATAAGGATTATATATCTGTAGAGAAAATACAGTACAGGTCCAACTGGAAAATACAGTCTGTTGTATAGGGACGATTTTATTCGGCGTTTCATCGAATTATTGGAAACGTCCGATGGGAGGGACGCTTGGTAATTGGCACTCCGTAGTCCGTATTTTTCGCTGAGAATGTCGATGGCTTCGCGCGTGGCGTAGTCGTTGTGTTTTTGGGTAAAGAAGCCAAGGTCATTGAGGTTGTGATCGGCAAATCCGCCATTGAAGGTTATTGTCCTGCCGCCAGAGACCAGGACATGCTCATCCATCCATCGGTTTTCGACATGACCTCTCCCCCGCCGCCATAGACGCAGCATTGTGAGGGGGTATCGTCCGCCAAAGCGAATTTTGCGACCCAGAAAGATATGGTGTCGCTTGAGATTGATGCCGACGATATCCGGCGCAATCCCGTCCAGATTTTGCTGAATTTCTGCGATCAAGTCAGGCTCTAGCACCTCGTCGGCGTCGAGCCGCATGATCCATTCGGTTGAGATCGGCACGCTGTCCAGTGCCCACTGGAATTGCCGCGCATGATTGACGAATGGATGCTGCAAGACCTTGGCGCCCATAGCGCGCGCAATATCCACCGTATCGTCTGTCGAATAGGAATCGATGACGACTATTTCTTTTGCAATTTGTTTCGCACAATCGAGAGCACGCTGCAGGTGAATGGTTTCATTATAGGTCAGAATGACGACTGTTAGGTCGGGCGTCATCTCTGCCGTTGCCTGACTTTAGCCATCGGATTGCCGACATAGATCGTCCAAGGCTCCAGGTCCTTGAAGGCGACACCCCGCGCGCCGAGCACTGCGCCTTCGCCCACCGTAACACCGGGACCGACAAATGCATCGGCTGCAATCCAGGCGCGATCGCCAATGGTGATCGGCTCCGCACGGAGTTGGAAGTTCGGGTCGTCGATGTCATGTGTACCTGCGCAAATATGCGCGCCTTGGGAGGCGAGCGCGTAGGCTCCGAGCCTGACCATCGCCATATTGTAGCAATTCACCCGAGGCCCCAGACAGGCATTTGCCCCCATCTCAAGGTGACGGGGATACCAAATCCGCGCGCTGGCGTAGATGAAGGCCGTGCGGGCGATCTTCGCTCCAAAGAGGACGAGGAGAAGGCGCCGCCAGAGGTTGAGACCTGGCGGAGTCCAGGACGCAAGAAACAGCCAAGTGATGTTCCATGCAGCCCGGTAGATGCGGTTGCCGAGGCTAAAGCTCGGACCTCCGTCGAGGGGGCGGTGGCGCTTGGCGTCGAGAATAGTCACGCGGCCTTCTTTGCTGAGGCTATGAGATTCTTGAAGGCGTCCCCTGCCGACGAAGATAGATCAAAGCGAGACGAAAAACATTTGCGTGCGGCATTGCGCATGGCCAATTTGGCTTCGGCGTCCATGGACAAGAAGTCTCTGAGCAGATGCTCGACGCCGGCCTGATCGTCGCTTGCTACCAATCCGGCATGGTCGCCTTTTATTTCGCGCCAAATATTGACCTTGTCACTGATCAGAACCGGAGTTCCGCAGGCGAGCGCTTCGGCAACCGCAATACCGAAATTCTCTTGATGCGATGGCAGGATGAATGCCTCGGCACCGCGAAATGCGCCCCATTTCGCCGCTCCCGTCAGCATTCCCGGCCAGTGAACGCGCTTATCAATGCCCAACTGTGCGGCAAGAAGCTGCAAATTCTTTGCAAGCCCCGTCTGGTCGGGGCCAGCGATGACTAAGTCCAATTCCTCCAAGTCGTCGCTCAATGCTGCCCAGGCGCGAATCAGGAGATCACACCCTTTTTTGGGATGGATGCGACCGAGGAAGAGGATATAGGGGCGATTGCCCAGCTCGGGCACTTGAGCGCGGAAGGCCGCAAATTGGGCGTTGGTTTTGCGAGGCGGATCAATCGTCCCGTAATTGACGACGCGACCTTGGTAGTGATGACCATGAAATTGGCCCTCGGCCAATGCCATTTCCTCCTGTGTCGTGAACAGGGCGCTGAATGCATGGTGCAGCAAACGGCCTTCGAAAAGCCACCAGAGCACCTGCTTGAGAGCATGCTTTATCGGGTAGGTGCGTCGGAACCAGGGATCGAGCATACCATGCGGATAGACGACGTAAGGGACGTTCAACCTGGGCAAAACGCGGGCGGCTCCTACAGATGCGTAGCTCCAAAGGCCGTTTACAACGATGAGATCATAGTCGTCCGCATGTTCTCGCAGCCAGGGTACGAAGAGCGGCGTGTATCCGAACCGACTTAGTTTCGAGCGCGATCGTTTCTTGTAGGGGCGCACGCCAAGGGCATGGGTTTTCAACGGGAAATTGACAAGGAACGGTGCGTCCGGTGGATCGAGGCTAACGATTTCGCCATTGAGTTGATCGTCCAAACCTTGCCATTGCCGTATAATACCCTCTATCGGCCCCCCGTCCGCTGGATCCACCGACGCAATAATATGAAGTATATTCATAAGGAGGCTGCTACTTCCGATACTCCAAGTGCGATGATCATAGGACATCAGATTTCAAATCGAGCCTAAAACCTCGTGCTTGGATTATGAAGCGCTGCGTCATTCCCAGTTTCAGCGGAAAATTCGTGAAGGATGCACCGATTGGTGCGTAAAATCCTGTCCGGTTGCGTCGTTGGCGTCTATTCGTTTTTTCATGGCGCATGGCGCGTACTCTCGCACTTGCCGTCACATGGGCGAAACGCCAAATTCGGGGTTGTTTAATCATGGCGCGTGCGAAAATCCTAGTCGCAGCGACCCTCGACGGAAAGGGCACAGCCAATCACCGGGCGTTGGCCATTCGCCGGCTCGGCTACGATGTCGTGCCTTTCAATTTCTCCGATTATCTCAGCGGGCTCGGTAAAGTCACAAACTGGGCCTACCACCGCTTGATGCGGGGTCCCTTGGTCAGCCGCATCAATGGAGATTTGCGCCAGCTCGCTCAATCGACCCGTCCCAACCTGATCCTGATCGATAAGGGCATCTTCGTTACGGCCGGGACGGTTCGATTTTTATCGAAGCATATCGCGCCGACGATCCAGCACAATCTCGACAACCCCTTTGGGACGATGGGGGAGAAATCATGGCGTCGTCTGATCGACGCCATTCCCTATTACGACGTTCATTTTGTACCCCGGGACATCAATCTCGCGGACTACAAGGCCGCCGGCGCCAAGCGGGTCATTCGAGTCCCCTTGGCCTTTGAGCCAACTGTTCATTTCCCGCCGCCGCCGAGTTGGAGCGACAGCGATCGCACGATCGACGTGTCCTTCACCGGCTCGCCTTACGACGATCGCGCCAAATTCATGACGTCACTGCTGACCGATCATGGGATTTCAGTCGATATTCAAGGCGATCGTTGGCAAAAGGCGCTGGGCGTGGATTTTGCGCGCAAACTCTATACCGGCCCTGGCGTATATGGCGACGCCTACCGGCAGCGTTTCTGGCAATCAAAACTATGCCTGTCCTTCATAACGCGGAGCAATTGCGACCAGGTCGCTCATAAGAGTTTCGAGATCGCGGCGAGCGGCGGCGTTCTTCTGGCCGAGGATACGGCGGAGCATCGATCCATTTTCGAGGATGGGAAGGAGGCGCTCTTTTTCACCGATCTTGCCGATTGCGCGCGCTTGATAGGGGAGTATCTCCCCAAGGTCAGAGCGCGCGCGGCGATTGCGCGTGCCGCTGTCCAGCGCTCCGTTCAGTCCGGTTATTCGAACGATGATCGGCTAAGACCCGCGTTGGATGAGGTGCGTAGCCTTTTCTCGGTCGACTGAAAATAGACCCGGATCAAGCTTGCGCAGGGTTGGTGGGCCCAGCGACGAGACTGTCGTCATCGCGAAACGTCGCCTTCAGCGCCTGGCGCAGTCCCGAAACGTCACGTTCGAAGTCCCAATCGTGGATAATCTCACGGCTGGCGCGGCACATGCTTTCCTGCTGATCGCTTGACGCCCCGATGACCTGAAACAGCGCATCTGCCAGGCCATCGATATCGCCGGCTCGCACGGTAAAACCATTGTGGCCAGGTTTGACGAGATCAGCAACGCACCCAACCTCACTTCCGACAATCACCGGTCTGCCCGCCGCCATAACTTCGTTGACGACCAGGCCCCAGGGTTCATGGGTCGACGGTAGAACGAACACGCTGCACAGATCATAAAAGGCTGAAAGTTCCGTTTGGTTGCGAAAGCCGAGGAATCGGGTGTGGGTTAAGCTCAGTTTGCGAGCCTTGTCCTCCAGAGATGCCCGCAATTCTCCATCACCGACGAAAAGAAGATAGGGCCAGTCTTTGGAGTTCGGTATTTTCTTGAGCAGTTGCTCATAGGCCAGCAGCAAATCGCCGGGTCGTTTTCGTGCCTGAAATTTCGATGCGAAGAGAATGACGGGACGGCCGGCCTCCAGCCCGAGTTCTCGCCGGAAAGTCTCGCGATTGCGCATCGTCTGAGCGGCGCGTTCGGCGAAAAAGTCATTATCGACGGCATAAGGCATCAGAAAAATTTTGTCGGGGTCTATGCCATTGGCAAGATAATAGTCTCGGTTGGCGCTTCCGATCGCTAGAAAGCCGTCCACCAGGCGAGACAGAAACCGAAAGAAAAGCGCCTTGAAAATTCGCCGCAAGCGCGAGCGCGGTGCGCTGAGTGCATTCGCCTCGTCACGCACGAAAATCTTCAGCCCTGCCATTCTGGCGACGAGAATCGCTGTCAGATTGGATCGGCGCGCATATCCGTGAACCCATAGAGCGTCGAAACGCGCGCGCTTTAGCCGGCTGAAAAAGCCATAAGAGAGTGGGCGATGGCGCGAAATACTATCTGCTGCGCCGATCGTGGGAAGGAACTCATAGCGATAGCCTTCGAGGAGAGGCACATCCCATTTTATGACCTGGCCAAAGCCCGGGTCTCGAAAGCTCCCAACGGTAAGATCTGTTTCGAAGAAAACCGTGAGGTCTATATCCGGTTGACGCGCGATGAGGCGAAGCAGGGGTGCCTGATATTGAATCGGGTGGGTCACCAAATAGGCGACGCGATAGCGGCGCGTCGTTTCCCCCGTTTGGTGACCGGCAATATTAATCGCCATACCAGCCGCTTATTCGGGCGACATGCTCGGCCCATTGCTCTCGCGTGGGAATATTCGGCAGGCCGATACCAAGATGGCGTTTGAGCAGGAGATTATCGATGCTTTGCTCCAGCGCATCTGCCAGGTTTATCGCGTCGCCATACATTACGACCGCCCAGGGCGTATCGAGAAGAAGATCGCTGATGCCGGAGTCCCGGTGCAATAGCACCGGAATTCCTCTCGCCAGAGCTTCTGCAGCGGGTAGGCCGTATCCCTGCAAGGCTGGCATCAGGAACAGATTTGCGCGATCGTAATAATCCTCCAGATATTCATCGGGAACGAACCCGTGAAACGCCACGCGCTGTGCGAGGCCTAACTCTTGGGCCATCGCCTTAAGCGGTTCGATCTGCAAACCACCCCCAACGATATCAAGGTGCCAATCGATGCGCTCACTCAACCTGCGCGTCCGCCCTTCCAGTTCGGCGAGAGCGCTCAATATCCAATCGATGCGCTTATTGGCTTCGACGCGGCAAACACTGAGCATTTGTAGTTTCCCATCAACCACCCGTGGTCTGAAGGTCCTGCCCGGAACTCCCCCCATACGGGCAATGACGACCGGCGCGTGCCAAAGCCTGACGGCTTCGTCTTTCACATACTCGCTGGTGACGATCGTGCGTCCGCCGGAATTGAGCGAGTGCCGCAGAACCGTGTCGCCGACGATCCGTCTGAGCCAGATGCCGAACGGCAAGGTATCGGTCCCATAATTGAGAAGGCTCGGCGTGTCATACATGAGGGTGTGAAAGTTCCGCTGACCGGCAATGGTCGCATGTGTTGCCGCTTGAATGCCGGACATCAAGGGCACCGGGGTGCCCTTTGGCAGGCTTTTGAAATAGCGCTTTAGCGCCTGGATTTTTCCGATGAAGCTGCGCACGGGATTGAGCACAACCAGATCGATCTTATGATCTGCAAAGGACTGAAGACCGATATGGTCGTAATACAAGAGAATCTGGTGAGGAATCCCGCGATCATGGAGCCAGCGGGATAAGGCGATGACACTGCGCTCGGCTCCGCCGAAAGCCTCAATCTCTGGAACGAAAATTGTAAATAAGGGACGCGACATCTCAGCCGATCAAACCGAATGGACGCCATTCACCTGGAGAGCCGGCGTTCGTGCAAATCCATCCGACATAGGATCCGCTCTTCGGCGCCAGGTTCAAAAATTGATCAGCGACTCGCCATGACCCGTGTTCGGGCGGGCCGTCACCATAAAGCGTGCGCGGTGCCTTGCACCAGACATTGCCAGCAAAATATGTGAGGCGACCATCGTCGGCCGACATATATTGATCTGAGTACAGATCCTTCGCGGGGTTTGCCGCGGCTGATCCGACCCCATCGGACTTGTAGGGCAGCATGAAACGACCCCAGGCTCGAACAGATTCAGCACTCATCGCCCAGCGGTCCTGCAGTTCGCTCACCCCTTCGATACCGACGTAAGAGCCATCCTGCTTGGGTGATGCGAACTGCCAGGCCATGCTGAGCATGATCGTGCCCGCTGTCCCGGTATTGTGAATTTTCAGGCGAAAATGGGAGGGTTGGTCAAGCGGGGGCACACGCGCAAGAAGGGAGATTAAATGGGGTCCGCTCGATTGGGCTGAGGAGCCTTTGAGAACGGTTTCATCGTAGATTTCCTCGTTGACGCTGTTCTCCAGGGCGATTCGCAGCGAGCCCTTTCCGTCGATCGATGAGATCAAGGATTGATAAAACAATTCATGGACCGGCGCGTAGAAATAGCGGCTGACGTCACTCTCGGCGGCAAGATCGATCTTCGAGACATCCTGGTAGATGCCGCAACCAGGCTCCAGAACGATCGTGCGAGCCCAGGGGGACGAACTGCGGATATTTTCAGCGGCAAGATCGGCCCGGGAGACCCGAAAGCCCGACGCGTTGCCGATGGCAATCCACGGGGCGTCCGGAGAGGATTTGGCGTCCAGTGACCCATTGAACGTGCAGATCGCCGGTACGCTGAGGAGATTGGAAGGCCTGCCTGAAGCAATCAGCGCGTTGGTCGCGCTCAGGCTTCGGGAGCGCACAGCCTCCTCGGCCGCCATGGCTCCCCACCGCATATTCAGCGGTTGCTTGCGGTCGCTGCCCATCCGTCCGCCGCGCACCGGGAGTCTGAAGTTGGTCGAGAGCCGGCAATCCGCAAACTGGATCAAAGTCATCGTATCCTGCCGAAGCCCGAGAATCTTCGGCGAGGCGACAAAACCGCCGAGGTCGCAGTTGGCAAAACTGATGATCGGCCCGTAGTCCGCACAATCCGTGACGTCGATGCCGAATACCTCTTTGCCTTTGGTGGCATCGAAACGGCAATCACTGATCGAAATAATCGACGCATTATCGTGAACGGTTACCAGCGCACCGACGGCGTAGCCTTTCAACGTCGGGTCGCAGTCGATCGTAAACTCCATATTGCGGATCGATAGATTGAGCCCCACGAAATCCGGAAGCAAATTGAATAGCCTAGTCAAATGCTCAACGCGGCCGCCTGAGAAAGAAACCGGGGATATGCTTTGGTTCGATTGAAAGAGCGTTGTATTGGTGGGCGGCGTCGGATCGCCTGCTGCACCGCCCGTGGCGTTGAAATCGGTCACGATCAGGCCGCCGCCCGGCGATATTCCGCTCGTTATATCCAGGATGAAGTAAGTACCGCCCGACAGCAGCCCGCAGGTGCAATGGTCAAAGCGATGGGTGAAGGCCTGACCGGAATTATTATAGAAAAATGCTGAGACCCGTCCGGCGCTGCAATTGGTAAAGCGCGTAAATTCGCCGTTGGCGCCGCTGCCTTTCAAGATTGCGAAGGCGATCTTCACATTGTCGACTGTGACGTTCTCGATACTGTGCTGTGAGAATTCCGAGCTGCTGAAGAGAATGCCGAACCTGCAGGCGGCGGGCGTCACGCAGATCAGGCTGACGTCGGATACTGTCGTATAGCGCCATAGGCTCCGGTCGATGTTTACAATGGCCGGCGCAGAATTGGTGTCTCCGTAAAACTTCAGAAGCGTGCCGGAACCGTCGCGCATGCTGGCCCCGCTGTCGCCGAACTTGCCTCGGCCGGCAAAGCGAAAACCGCTCTGCAGACGATGCCCGGCGGTGCTGAGTGTCAGGGTTTGCGTTATTTTTGCCGTTCCGGGCGGCAATAGAACATCGGCTCCGGTTGATACGGCAAAGTCGATCGCAGCCTGGATTGCCCTGGTATCATCTGTGGAATCGTCGAACCTTGCTCCCCACCATAGGGGCGTGACCGATGCGGCGCGGGTTATCCGAATCCATCGGCCCGACGTGGCCGCCCCCGACGGATCGATGATGGTTCCCGCGTTATCGGGCAGGGTGCTGGCTTCATCCCACATGAAGAAACCCTCGGCGCCATCCCCTGCTTTGTAATAGCCCCGCAGGAAGACCTGGCCGGAGACCTGTCCGCGATGCTGACGAAGCCCATCCATTGAATCCACATAATAACCGAGCGAAGAGGCTAGCGAACGAAGGGCTTCGGCGTTTGCCAATGTGTTTTCGGGCATGAGCGTCCTTTTCCGTGCGGGAGCGATGGTCAAATCGGTTTAACTTATGCAACAAGCGCGCGCAGAGCAGAAGAAGACACGGAAGGCCATGCAACCTGTCGCTGAATGTCCGACACAGGAATTTCGATAGCAATGAAGCAAGTTCTCGTCGGCCCACAACCTGCTCTCGTGCTCGTTTTTCCGGATGTGGAGCAGCAAGTTTATTTGCAAAGCTATCCGTTTTTGAACGGACCGCGCCGCGATTTGAATGAGGCATTGCTGGCAAGACTTCCGCTGGCGATTTCGGTTCGCAACCCTGCTTCGGGCTGCCAAGTCGAGCGGCATTGCGCGCAGGAACTTCGCCTGCGTCCTCCAGTTGAGGAACGCGCGCGTTCGCTTCTGGACTCTATCGGTGTCCCGGATCGCCGGATCGCCGGCTTGATGGATCGTTTTGCGTGGAAAGTGAGCGAGATCCCTGCCGATACCCGCGCGATTCTCGATATCGGTTGCGGTGATGGTATCGAACTCGCGTTTCTCCATGCCGCGGCACCGGATGCGCGCATAACCGCCATCGACTGGCATGACGGCCTCATGGCCGGAATCAAAAATATGTCGGCAGTGCATTTCAAAGCTCTCAACATACTGGACTATCTTGAGGCGACGACGGAACGATTTGATCTGATTTTTTCGAATCATGTGATCGAGCATATGTACGATCCCGATCGTGTCTGCGCGTTGTTGCAGCGTTGCCTGGCTCCCGGTGGGACTCTGCTGATGGCGCTCCCTCTTGATGGTCTTGTCGGGTCGCTGTGGAGGGTTCTGGCGAATCCCAAAGCATTTGAATCGCCCCTAGGACTTGGGGAGTTCGATCTCGGCCATGCTTGGAAAACGACGCCGTCCGATGTTCGCGGAACATTGCTGAGCGCAGGTTTCGGGTCGGTGCGTCTGGTTCAGCGTCAAGGCATGCTCAATGCGGCTACGGCTGGAGAGGAGACGGAACTTGTGAGATTCGAAGCGCGAGGAGCCGCCTTGTACAATATCGTCTTCGGCGCACTGAGAAGGGCAATCGGGATGGTGTTCGGCCATCGTCCACCCTCCTGGGTCGTAAGTTTGGTCTATGCTTTGGAGCGCAGGGTTTGGTTTGGTGGCAATAACCTGAAGAACACTGTGGCTCCTGAGGTTTTGGTGCGCGCTTCGCCGTGACGGCGCGCCGAGAGGGCGCGCACCCATTCGGCCTGTTCTTGCCGCGCGTGTCGTCATCGGCAACATAGCTTTGCACAGCGCACTATTACCATTGCGATGATCATCATGAGGCCATCGGCAACTCGGTTTTTGGGGGATCGAACCCTTGGGCGGATGCGTTGGGTTGCGGGCCTGCCGCCAGCTCAATTTGCCCTATGCAGCAGTCTTTTTTGGACGAATGCGCGTTGGGCTGGGTCTAGCAGAACAGCGTAGAAGGACAATCCGGCAACCACCGCCCAGATCGCGCCGACGATTCCCAATTGAAGGGTGCCGGTGGGCGGAATTAACACCGCGGCAATGCGGGCGATTGAATAGCTGATCAGGGTGGCCAGCGCGGCACGCAGCATGCTGGTACGCTGGATTGCGCCACCGGCAATATTCACCAGGCGAAAAATCTGGGACGGCAAATAGCCCACCATTGCGATGGTTTCGCCAATGGCGAGTCCGACCGCGACGCCAACGGCACCGAAAAACGGTGCGAGTATGCCCGCGAGCGCCAATCCAACGGCCGCATAGATCATGACGCTGCCGGCAATTGGTCGAGGACGGTTCGCGAACAGGAGAACGAGTTGATAAACCTGACTGGCGGCTGTGATGGCAACGGGGATTGCGAGGGCGGCGATCAGTGATGGTTGCAGCGTGACGCGCCCCTGCAGCCATACCACGCTGAGCGGCAATCCCGCGACCATTATCAAGCCCGCCAACATGCCCCCGATACTGCCGATAATACGAACCGCGCTTTCCAGCAAACGGGCAAAGGCGATCAAATCTCCGCGCAACATGAGCAGCGAAAGCTCGAATCCGAACGGATAGGCCAGCTGAAGCGTGACCTGTCGGCTTACGCCCACCAAAGTTCTGGCCGTCGTAAAGGCTACGGTCGCTCCGGGAATGCCGAGGTGGCCCAGGATCAGCAGCGGTCCCTGGATGGTGAGCCAGGTTGTGATGGGCTGCGCGGTGAAAAACAGGCACTGCGTCACGGTCGTGCGCAGTTCCGGGGCATTGGGAACCACCAATCCCCAAGGCAGCGGGCCGTAGCGCACACGCTGGTCTATTGAGATGGCGATCCAGCCGAATAGGGAGGCCGAAATCGTTCCCATGGCCAGCACCGTGATCGGCTGTCTCAGTAATAGCAGAATCAAGGATAGGATGAGCTGGATCGCGATGAGAGCGAAATTGACCAAGACCCCCCGATCATATTCAGCATTCGCCCTGTAGAGTGAGCCGGCGACCCCGAACGGCAGTGTGATAAACGCATTTGCGCCGAGCAGCAGGAGCGTCAGGTTGAACTCATGGGGCCGCAAGGCGCTTACGCCGAGGGTTTCGCGCCAATCGATTACGAAACGCGATGCAATGGCAAATGACGCGGTTATCGCAATCACCAGCAGATAGTTGAAGCCGGCGATTCGGGCGGCACGGCGATAGCCAGCGCGGTCGCCCCGGACCAGCCGCTCCTGCAGTTGACCGCTGAAGTGGGGCTGCATACCCCCATCGAAAATGCTGACAAAAGCCACGCCGGCATTGATCAGCAACCAGTCGGTATAGACATCGATACCCCAGGCGTTGAGGAAGAGCGGTATCAGCAAAATCTGCTGCACGATCCGAAGGCCTTGCGTTGCCATTTGGGCGCTCATTGCCCCCAAAATGCGGGTCGCCAACCGATTCGACTGAAGGGAGGGCAAGGACTCCGGCGCAGGGAGCTGCGTTGGGTCAGCCTCCGGCAAGACCGCCCTCGTAAATTTTCTCGCCGAGCAGGGTTCTGAAGAGGGCGATGATCTGGGCGCCATAATCGTCCCAGCCTGCGATATGTTCGACCCGCTGACGGGCCGCAATCGACATGGATTGTAACAATGCGCGATCTTCGAAGAGCTGCGTGAGGGCTTCGGCGATTGCGTCGTTGTCGCGGATGGGAACGATAAATCCTTCCTTGCCGTCGGTGAAAAGGTCCGGGGCTCCCGTATTTTCTGTCGCAATTACCGGACAACCGCAGGCGAGCGCCTGGCCCATCACCATGCCAAAACCTTCTTCGATCGAAGGCAACACCAGAGCCGATGCACGCGACATCTGGAGGGCGACCTCGCGGCGGTTGAGTACGCCGGTGAATTCGACATCGATCAAATCGGCGTCACGCAGCAAGGCTCGCGTCTCCGTACTTTGAGCGCCGACGAGAACCAGCTTGGCGCCTCGAAGAGATGCGCTCCTGAAGGCTTTTATCAGATAGCCGATGCCTTTTCGCACGCCGAGTTGGCCGACGAACAAAATCCGGAAATCCGGGTCCTTGGGTGTGACCGGTGAGAAATGGCTCAGATCAACGCCATAGGGAATTTTATGCATTTTTGCCGGATCGACGCCGCTCTCGACGAAGCTCCGCAGCGCGAAGCTAGAAGGCACTGTAACTGCGTCGGCTGCAGCATATTCATCTTCTTCTCGTTCGATCGTTCGCTCGAGCACGGGCACGAAAGGGATGCCGACCCTGTCATATTCATCGGCCAACAGCCGCATTTGATAGCGCAGATGAGTCGAGCCCCGGTCGCACACGTAGCGTCCACCGCGGGCCTGCAGGTCGCGTCCGCTGGCCAGGCCGCCCCCCGACAATGCCATCAAGATGTCGCATTCGGGACGGGTCAGCTTGACATAGCGGTCGATCGCCGTCCCCGACTGGTATTGAAGCCAGCTTTTCACGATGGCCGGCACGGGCTGACCTGCCAGAGCGCGATGCAGGGCAGATACCGCCGGAAACGATCGGATAAGCCGACGATCCACATGGGTGTCGCGCAATTTGAACTTGGGGTAGGGGGTGTAAATCGCTTTCAACAGACCGGCATGTTGAAGCTGTCGGGCGAGGTCGAAACTGTGGAAGCGACCATGCGTGGTGAGCACGACCCGTGGGCTGAGTTCCCCTGTTTCGGCCTGACGGCTTTGCTGTAAGCGGGTTTGTTCGCTCGCCACTTATTATTCCTATAAGGCAGACAGAACAGCCTGGGAGCATCGCCAATGTCGCATATTCAACCCGGTCGCCCCGGCTAGATCGGGGTCTGAGGGACGCCTGTGGTGTCGGTGGGAAGCGATCCCAATATGCGTGCTATCCATTGGACGAAGTAAAAACTGATAACGAATTGCGGCAGCACGCGAAGGGCAAAATACAGTATAGTTCCCGACCCGGCTTCCGAACATGTGTGGTGGGAAAATAGCAGGATCGAGATCGGGAGCACACCCAAAGAGCTAACTTTGCCGATAAATAATCGGTTCAGGTAAAAAACAAGAAGATAGATAAAAAACGTCGTGGTTATGACTGACCACATACCGCCGGTTGCGTAGGCTTCAGCATCGGCTGGAATTGCGAGGTAGCTTTTTGCATTCGTATCCGCCAGTCCCAAAGACCCCGCGACAAAGTCGGTCGCGGCCTTGGTTCTTTCGAGATGAACGTCGAACCATTCCAGCACGAAATTTGGAAACAGGGCGGCAATCTGGTCGCTCAAGCTCCCTTCAATCATTACGTAATTGCCGCCGTAAGCGGCCGCAGCGAGTGTGTCGGTGGTTTGAATCAGTCCAACGCGATCGGAAAATGGAACAGGTTGGCCAAAATACCGTCCCCAGATGGAATAATTGATATAATCCAAGGGTTGCTGGGTGGCCTGCAAAGTCGCCGGGTCGAGGGTAATAATCAGGCCGGCGGTCTCAACGGTTCTGCTGATCCGCTCGGTCAGGCTCAGAAAGTCCCGGTCGGCCCGTACCAGCAAGATCGCCGGAGACACGACAAAGGACACGAAAGCGCCCAAGATGGCGACGAGCGCCATGGTGCGGATACTGAAGCGATATCCCCAATAGAGCGGGACCACGAGCGCCGCCAGCAGGGGCACCAGCACCCCTTCGCGTGAATTGCTGGCGGTGCCCAGAATCACGGCGAACCCCAGGATGGCTACCGACCAGCGGTCCAGGAATTTCTGGCCGTTGCTTATTCTCAAAGCGCGCGTGACCGACGCGACCATCGCGACCATCGGGAAACCGCGGGTTGCAACCCCCCAAAAATTGCTGACGTCCGACGAATTGGTCTCGGCTCCGCGCTGGCCGACCATTGAGACTAGCATCAGTGCAGTAGAGATGATGATCAGCCACTCCAGCGCTTTCAGGCTAAGCTCTGGATGAGGCCGCGACCATAGGAGGGGCAATCGGCGTGCCGCGAAAAAGGCGACCAACAGTAACAAAAAATATACTAATGTTATGTACTCAGTCAGCGTCGGTAATATCAGATTATCATCGAGCGACTGAAGTAAGGCTATCTTTATAAATGAGGCAATTATCAGGTGGGTAAGGCAAATAGACAGTATGATGGCTGCATTGATATCTTCATTTCCAAATCGACGCATTAAATGGAAACAGCCGAATTCCATCGTCGTGAGGAGAAGCAATGACAATGGACCCGACCCGGCGGCAAGCAGAATCGCATCCTGGGTCAGTATTATGAATATGGTGAGTCTGGTGACATCGCCGGACGTGAGCGACCGTGTTCGGCCCGCCGGGCTGGGTTCGTCTTCTAGAGCGTTGGCGGTGCTGACCATGATGCGCGGTCTGAGGCTTCCATAAAGGTCCAAAAATGCACCTGCCCGGTGCAAGGCCACTTTAATCCAGCATAATAGTGAGCTTTATCGCATCCGCAAAACGCCTACGTCGCCAAATATATCGATAGGATGCGGGATCAAACATTCCGCGCAGCACAAGTCCGATTCCGCAGAGGATCTTTCGGTCCCTGAGCGCGACCAGACCCCAGTGCAGGCACAAGTAATGAACAATAGCGGGGGGAACACGGGCTTCCGATGCCTTCCCTTTGTTCATCTGTCTGGCGATCGTCAGTTTCAGATCGAGACTGATTCCCAGCCTCTCGCTGGAAGTAACAGATTCATTGCCGCTCCAAATTGTTCGAAATACCAATGTCTGGGGCAGGAACAGCATATCTCCGGCCTGTGCGAGCCGGATCCAGAACTCGGACTCGTCGCCGTTCAGGCGATCGATACTGCGTTGTTCGTTCCAGCCCCCAAGAGCAATTGCCGCGGCGCGTTCATGTGCGACTTGGACTGGTGTCCCCAGCGGGATTTGGTCCAGCATCATGAGAGGCAGGAGGTCATCACGCCCGATCACCGCTGGCGTCTGTATAGGGAGTGTTGGGGTTTTTCCGATGGTTGTCTTATCGATAGCAACGTTGGTGGATGCGCAGGTGACAACTTTAGGATCGTACCCATTGCATTTGGCCTTGCTGATGGCCTGCGTCATTGCCCGAAGGCATTCTGGGGAAAGATAGTCGTCATCGTCCAGAAATTTGATCCATGTTCCCTTCGCAGTCTTGATGCCTAGGTTCGCGGCAGCAGCGTGTCCCAGCCTGGTCGGGTTGCGCAGATAGATAATCTGCGCGTACCGGGCCACCATATCGCGTGTGTCGTCGGTTGATCCGTCATCGACAACGACGATCTCGCAAGGTTCGGTCTGCGCAATTGCGCTTTCGATCGCTCGTTTCAAGAGAGTCGAACGATTGAGCGTCGTGATCACGATCGTCCAAGAAACGTTCTGACCCGCGGCGTCCACTCTTAAAACCTCGAACTCCTCGTGGATTTCCACAATCTTGGCCCTATTGGAGTGTCTCGGCAAGAACTTGGGATAGCAGCGCTTCGAACCGATCGGCGATCGGTTCGATCGCGAAATGCTTTTCTGCGAAGGCCCGTCCGTTTGCACCGAGCCTATCACACAACTCCGGAAAAGCGGCCAATTTCAGAACCTGCGCGATGAAGGCATTTGTGTCGCCTGGCGCTGTGATCGATCCGGCATCGGCCTCGCAGATCATGCGCGCCGCATCGTTGCTGTCCTTGATCGCGGCCACGATCGGCTTGCCGGCGGCAAGGTAGCTGAAAATTTTTGACGGCACACTAAATTCCGCTGCTTCTGCACCGACCATGGCGAGCATGATGTCACCGGCTCCCAGAAGCTGGGAATAGAGTTCCATCGGCTGGAAAGGCAGTACCAGAAGATTGTCTACGCCAAGGGCTGCGGCCTGGTCGGCCAGCCAGTTTGCGGCCGGTCCTTCGGATGCGACGGTAACCTGGAGGCCTTGCGCCTGGCCGGCGCGGGCCAGATCCAACAGCAGTAGCGGGTCGTGTTTAAGGCCGAGCGTGCCGGTGTAGAGCGCGACCTTCTTGTCGGTGAGGCCATGGCGTCGTGACCAGCTACTGTCCTTAGCCTGGGGATGGATCTCCGAAAGAGGCGCCCAATTCGGGATCAAGTTGATCTGCGCCTGGCTTACTTTCCATCGCAGAAGGGTTTCTGTGAAATAGTCCGATATCGCCACGACTGCATTGCTCGCACGCAAAAGCCGTCCCTCCAGGTTTTGATAGTAAAGTCCCACGACCTGTCCGAGGAGTCCGAAGCGCGCGCCCAAATAATGGCTGATCGCCGAGGAATAAATGTCTTGCAGCCAGAAGATAAAACCTATTCCGCTGGTGGCGCAGGCACGTTGGAGCTTGAGCTGCGCATCCAGCGGCATATTGCAGCCGATGACGATATCGGGGCGGAATTCCATTGCCCGAGCAGCGAACAATGTCCCGATTTTCGCTTCCTGAAACCGCCGCCGAAGAAACTTCTGTTTGGCGAAGGGAGCGCCCAGGCTGACGCCCACCACATGGAAGCTTTCAGCGTCGCTCGGCTGGGGCGCCATGGAGCCCTTGGGTGTCTGAAACTCACTGAAATGCAGGTGAAGAACGTCATGCCCGCGGCTGGCGAGGCAGCGGCTCAATTCGATCTGAAACGGGTGACCGGAATAGTCGGCGACGACAACACGCATCGCCTTATTTGACTTCATCCCCGCGTGAGCGGGTAACCTGATCCACGATCCAAGCATAGTTTTTTGCGATGCCGGCCTTCAGAGGCTGCGACGGGGCCCAGCCAAGTCGTTTCTTGATCAATAAATTGTCCGAGTTACGTCCGCGAACTCCTAAAGGGCCCGAAATATTGTTTATCGAAAGGCGTTTTCCGGAAAGTGCGATGATCATCGATGCCAGGTCGTTGATTGTGATCATTTCACTCGAGCCGATATTGACCGGGCCCGTGAAATCGGAGCGCATCAAACGTTGTGTGCCCTCCAAACACTCGTCGATATAGAGGAAAGATCGCGTTTGGGCGCCATCGCCCCAAATTTCGATAGAACCGCCGTCGCGCGCTTCGGCTACTTTGCGACAGAGAGCGGCCGGCGCCTTTTCTTTCCCGCCGCGCCAGATCCCCTCGGGGCCGAATATGTTGTGGTATCTGGCGATCCGCACTTGGAGCCCGTAATTGCGGGCATATGCAAGATAGAGACGCTCGCTGAACAACTTCTCCCAGCCATATTCGCTGTCAGGGTTGGCCGGATAAGCGCTGTCCTCGCGTGTGATCGGCGTTGCGGCGTCCAGTTGGTTATATTCGGGATATATGCAGGCCGATGAGGCATAGAAAACGCGTTTATTGCCGCTCGCGACACAGGCAGCCAATGCATTCAAATTGATCGTTGCGGAATTATGCATCACATCGGCATCGTGATCGCCGGTGAAGATATAACCGGCTCCGCCCATATCCGCGGCGAATTGATAGATTTCATCGAATGGCCGATCGAACGCACCGTGGCAGAGGAGCGGGTCGCGCAGGTCGGCCACAATCAATTCGTCAGCGGCGCTCGCACGGAAGTCGGGCCGTTTTAGGTCGACGCCCCGCACCCAAAAGCCCTGACTTTTCAGCCGTCGCACCATATGCGCGCCGATGAAACCGCCGGCCCCCAAAACCAACGCAGATTTCATCAGGTTCCTCGCGAGAAA
>PLTD01000067.1:30297-30449 GCA_003165335.1 Rhodospirillales bacterium
CCGCCATTCACGCAACAGGCGGCTTGAAACGCCCTTAAGCGAGTTGACCAGCTTTGAAAGCGCGACTTTTGTTAGATAGACGATCAGCAGGTGGACGTGATCGTCTTCGCCGTTGCATTCGATTAGGTCGGCTTCAAAATCCTTGCAGACTT
>PLTD01000173.1 GCA_003165335.1 Rhodospirillales bacterium
CCCTTGCCTTGTTCAACGCGGATAACCATCCGCTGTCTGTCGATGGCGGTCGGCTTCAGGTGGACCGCCTCGGAGATCCGAAGGCCAGCGGCATAACAGGCTGTCAGGATCGTCCGTTGCTTGATGTTGGGGATACAGCCGAGAAAATGCGCAACCTCCGCCGGGCTGAGAATAACCGGCAAATCCCGCGGCTGCCTGGGGCTGGGAACAATCTCGTCAAAATCCCACGTCCGCTTGAGGGTGACACGGTACAGAAAACGGAGCGCAGCAACGGCGACTTTGATCGAACTGGCCGCCAACTTCTTCTGATTTGTCAAATAGACTTGATATGTTCGAATCTCTTCAGGTCCAAGAAACTCTGGTGACTTGTTAAAATGGCGGGCAAACAATGATACGTGCATGATGTAAGAGGATTGGGTCTGCGGCGATAAATTCCGCACTTGCATATCCTCTGTCATGCGTTGCCGAAGAATCGTCGTCATCGTGGGTCTCCGTTGTCAGATGGAACGTGCTGCATGCATGCAGCCACTCCATGCTGACCCTCTCCCAACCCATCACAAATAGAGCGAAGCGCGACGCCTCAACCAACCCGCGGACAGACGACTACGACGACCTGCTGCACCAATCCCGCGCAGCGGGTTAGTCCAACATCCGTTACGCGTAGTTGGGGCAGGTGAGGCGAGGTTATGCGGCGAGCGCCTTCCACTATAAGCCAGGGCGGCTGAGCGCTGTTCCTTGTATCGATTTCGGCTAACGAGGTGGCGTTCCTGATTGAAGTGATTATGGATGGCGGCGTGCACTGAAGAGAACTTCTGAAGAGTAGTCATTCTTCGGAATCTCAGCATGGCCCGTTCACGTTGTCCGAATGGCAGGTGAGAGTTCTCCGGTATTTGATTTGGATCATCGTCAGTTGGCGACTATCGTCGCAAAACTTGTCGGTTCCGGACGTCTGGGATGACTCACCGAGTTCAAGAAAAGGAATCGAAAGATGACGAGCAAATCACGCTTGCTGCTAGCGCTCATTCTCGGGGGCGCAGCGACGCTTTCGGCTTCGCTGGCCGCGGTTGATCTCGCGCATGCCGCATCGGCGGCCGACCCTCAACCCAGCGCCACAGACCGTGCCGCCGCAAAGGCGGGTAACGAGATCGACGAGGCGGTCGGACCGAATCGGCCTGTGACCAAGAGAGAACTCAAATCTGGTGTAGCGCTCGACACGATCGGGAATCCCGCGCAGACGCTGGCAACGGCGCAAGTCAAGAATAGGCAAGGCCAGGCGATCGGTACGGTTTCGGCGGTGGATGTGGCTCCCGACGGAAAAGCCGAGGCCATTCATGTCGATGTCGGCGGATTTCTAGGCCTCGGCGAACATAGGGTTGCGATCAAAGCCCGGAGCTTCGTCTATCTTAAGAGCCGCGACCTGCTCGTTACTAATATGACGAAAGACCAGATCAAGGCGCTTCCTGCCGAACTTCCCCCTCACGGCTGATTCTCAAATAGAAACTATAGGGCAGCGTTCGCTGGAGATCTCGATCGGCCGTCTTGTCCTGAACTAAGCGCGTACCGATCTAGTTAGAAGCTGTTCCCTCGCAGAGGTGAAAAGACGATGTCAAGCGAGACACTCCATGCGCCCCGCGAGCGACTGACTGCCACGACTATGTCCTTGCACCATGCCATCGTCTCGCTGATGGAGGAGCTCCAGGCGGTCGACTGGTACCGCCAGCGCGCCGACGATGCCGAGGATGACTCGCTGCGCGACATCCTCCTCCACAATATGCGCGAGGAGATGGAACACGCGTCGATGGTGCTGGAGTGGATCCGACGCAACAACGACGACTTCGCCGGTTTTCTGCGGACCTACCTCTTCACCAAGGCGCCAATCACCGAGGTCGAAAAGGCGGCTGTGCCGAGACATAAATGACCGCCAGCGTGCCGCTCTAGATCGTCAAGCAGCGTTCTTGAGACGGAATGAGAGTACGGATGACCGCCATGTACTGGTGCTATAGACGCCCACGACGGAATATGAACAGCACGATGACGACGATCAGAATCACGCCGAGGATGCCAATCCCGCCGCCTGCTCCATAGTGAGAATATCCGTAATAACCTCCACCGAGGCCGCCGAATAGGAACAGAAAGATGATGATGATCAGGATTAAGTCCATGACAGTTCCTTTTCTGGTGACATAAAACGGGGCGATAATTTATCGGTCTATGACAATAGGCTTTTACGCAACGTCCAACCCTTGGCAAGCTCAAAAAGGTCCGATTATGAATCTATCTCGCATGCATCGACTTGGGCGTCTCGCAACTATCGCAGCTTAGCGACTTGGGTTTCGGATAGTCACGCGTTGCAAAAGTTAACCCGAGAACTCTGCTAGAAAGCCCCGAATTGTCGAGATCGGTGAGAAGCCCCTTCACTCGGGCAAATGCAAAATCGCGGGGCTGTCATGGACGGGACAGCCGCCCGGTGCTCATGGCATGAACAGCGCGCACGGAATGGCCGTAATCCTTCGAAGTCGTCTCGGTGATCCCGCGCAAAGTGTCGACCAGCTCAGAGAAGGTCTGCGCCTCATCGGGCTCCGGCTTCTCGACACTAGGGAGAACAGAAGTGGAGCCTTGGGCGGATCGCCATAAATGATTTTCGCCTCCATGGTTCGCCCTGTGTGTTGGAGTGTGCGTTGAGCGCCGGTCGGCATCTCTCGCCGAACGCTCGAAAATCAACGCAGTAGAGGGTTCCTCGTTCCGAGAATTTCGCACGGCGCTTAGGAAACGGGCGGTTCAGGATCGATTGCCGCGAGGAGATTCGTCCTTGCCGCCGACACCGAACGTCCGCCTCACCAGCCGCACGCCCCTTCGTCAACATTATCCCGACGTTGCGCGGTGTGGACGGTTGCAACAATCGCAGCTTAGACCCGAACGAATCGTTCAGTTCGATGATCAGACAATCTTACACGGAATCATAGCATCCTCGTTGAAGGTATAGACCGCGCAGAGGCGGTGATACCCGTCGGCGATAATCACCTTGTCACCATCCTTGCCTCTGACGAGCAATAGGGGTGCCATCTTTTCACCCATGATGATTTTGGCCCGATCATTTTCGACGTGACTGTCTCGGGTAGTCAAAAGCGGTAGCTCCGAAGCTCGGAAAATGTCTTTCGCAGCGAACTCGGAAAGCTCCGCTGGTTCTAATGTTTGGGCGATTTCTTTTGCTTCCTCGACTTCAAATAACAGACTTAGGTACGATTCAGCTGCTAGGTAGTCGTGTTTCTGTGGTTCGCTAAGCCACTGAATTTTCGTTTTTTTACCCATAGTTGTGCATTCCCTACGCCATATTCCGGCTGGTACGCTTAACGGACGCGATTCCCAAATCGATGCCGTGAGAGCGTTAAGTTCGACTGCCAGGTGAACTTACACCTGATCGACCGTCAGGACGATTTTACCTTCGGTGTGACCTTCTTCGATAAGCTGTTGTGCTAAGGCGGCATCTTTCAGCGCGAATGTGTCTGATACTTTTGGCCTCACCTTGCCGGCATCGATCAAATCGGCGATTTCCGCCAGTTCCGATCCAGTCTCAGTGACTGTAAAGCGCGTACCCCTCACGCCGAACTGAGCGGCTTTTTCCGGCGACGGCGCAGTCAACGTCGAGACGAGAATTCCGCCTTTCTTCAACACGCTCCAGGAGTTGTCCTGCGTTTTGCCGCCAATCAGATCAAACACCATGTCGATGTCCGACACCTCGGTCTCGAACTGCTGTTTCTTATAATTGATGACCTGGTCGGCACCCAGCCGGAGAGCGAATTCGACGTGGTCCGTGGAAACTGTGGTGATGACGTGGGCGCCCTTGGCCTTTGCGAATTGAATCGCGAAGTGGCCAACGCCGCCAGAACCAGCATGGATTAATACGCGCTGCCCGACCTTTACATCACCATAGCGAAATAAACCTTGCCACGCCGTTAGGCCGGCAAGTGGGACGCTCGCTGCGGCGACGTCATCGAGTGTCTTTGGTTTACGCGCGGCTTCGTCTTCTTTCAGGATGACATACTGAGCGTAACCGCCGCGCTCGATTCCAGGCACGCCATACAGGCTATCGCCAACAGCGAATTTGCTGGATCGCGACGCTTCCACGATGCCGCAGACATCGCGCCCCAAAATATAGGGTAACTTGTCTTCCCTCACCGCTGGGTATTTGCCGGACCGAATTTTGTAATCGACCGGATTTACGCTGGCCGCGTGGACTTTCAGCAGGACCTCGCCGGGATTGGGTACTGGAACGGGGATTTGCTGCAGGTGCAGAACTTCGGCTCCGCCGAAACTCTCTATCCGAATGGCGTTCATTGTCGGCATGCTTGAAACTCCAAAAGCGCGGTAAAGGGCGGTACCGCTATCTATTATGAGTGTGATGTTCGGCCTTAGGGCGTTACCTGAATTTCGGCGGTACGTTTGCGCCGTAGAAATCGAGTACCGTCTTCTGGTCGGCTTGGCCGGTGTGGATGTTGATGGTCGCTGTACCGCTCTTCGAGTTCCGTAGGTTAAATCGGCGCCGCTTGGAGAAGATGTTCAAGCCGGATCGGTAAGTCGCGCACACGCACGCTGGTCGCGTGATAGACCGCGTTGGCGACAGCCGCATTGGTTCCGACATTGCCCAGTTCGCCGATTCCCTTGATGCCCAGATCATTGATCTTGCGGTCGTCCTCAGGGAGCATAATGACCTGTGTGTCGCCGATATCGGCGTTCACCGGGATCATATATTCGGCGAGGTCGGCGTTGTAATAGCGTGCGGATGCCTGGTCGATTTCTGTGGCTTCGTGCAGTGCAGACGATATGCCCCAGATCATCCCGCCCATCAGCTGGCTTTGCGCTGTGACCGGATTGACGATTTGTCCGGCGGCGAAGGCACCGACTGCGCGCGGGCATCGAGTTTCGCGCGTCAGGCGATGGACCCTGACCTCCACAAACTCTGCGCCGAAGGCGAATTGAATGCGATCTTTAAGGTCAGTGCCACCGCTAATTTCGGGGACGCCCTTATAGAGCTTTTTCACGCCATCGGGCTTAGCGCCATGGGGTATGTTCTCGGCATAGGCTTCTACCGACCCGTTTGATATCCGTCCGATCGCGTGCTCCAGCGGCTCGGACTTTCCGCCCGGCCCGCTTACCCTACCGTTGGCGATCGTGATGTCTGCGGGATCGGCATTCGACAATGGGCTGTCGGGCGTCGCTACGGCGGCCAGGGCGATCCGCTGGCGGATTTGTTCGCACGCCATCGCGACGACATTGCAGACACTGGCGGTGGTGTTGGATCCGCCCGCCACGGGGGCAGGCGGCAAATCCGAATCGCCCATCTCCACCGTTACGCGGTCGATCTCAACGCCAAGCCGATCGGCGGCTATCATCGCAACCACGGTGTGGGCGCCGGTTCCGACATCGTGCGCCGCGGTTTGCACGCGGATAGCGCCCTCCGGGCTCAAGATTACTTTGGCGGTCGCGGGCGCTACCGAGGTCGGATACATCGTGGCCGCGCAGCCCCAGCCGATGAGCCAATCGCCGTCACTCATCGAAACAGGCTTTGGATTGCGCTTACTCCAGCCGAAGGCCGCGCTTGCCTGGTCAAAACAGTCCATCAAAGATCGGCTGGTATAAGGTAAGCCCTTGATCGGCTCGTTCCGGGTATCGTTGATCCTACGCAATTCGACCGGGTCCATGTCGAGCGCGACGGCCAGTTCGTCCATTGCGCTCTCCAGCCGAACAGATACGGCAATTCCGCCGGGGCCCGCATGAAGCCGGGCGTGTTGCGGTCGGCATGGACGATCGAGACCTTCGAGGCGACATTTTGGCAACCATAGAGCCTCGTCGTCGCGGCGGTTCCGGCGACCATGTAATTGTCCGGTCGGCTTGTCAGCTCCCAGCCCTCATGACTCAAGGATTGAAGCTTCCCGTTCCTCACGGCGGCCAGTTTCAAATGCTGTCGGGTTTCGGCACGGTAGGTTGCGATCGAAAACCCCTGCGCGCGCGTCGCGACCAGCTTTACCGGTCTGTTCAATTTCTGCGCAGCGATGGCGATAATCGCCGTGCGCTGGGTGATTGACCCGCGCGACCCGAACGCACCGCCGATATAGGGCGATACGACTTGGATTTTGTCGGCCTCGATGCCAAGCTGTGCGGCCAGGCCATTCTTCATGCCATAGACGAACTGGCTGCTTTCCCAGACCGTCAGTTTCCCATCCGCCCAAGCGCATGTCGTTGTGAACAACTCCAGCGGATTATGATGTTGGGTCGGTGTCGAATAGTAGGCGTCGATCTGCACAGGTGCGTTTTGGAAGGCGACTTCGTCCTTCCCTGCCGCACTGAATATTCGTTTCGCGATTTCGACCAGCCGGTAAGATTTGGACATTTCGCCGGGGCAGGTGTGTTCGCTGCCCGAGGAAGCGTTGATCAGCAGAATGCGAAGCGGCCCTTTAGAGTCGTCATGGCGCTTTTGAGCTTCGGCAACTGCTTCTCGGGCGGGTATCCAATCGACCGCCAAGTCGTAATCAGGGTCCGCAAATCCGGCGCCCGCCTTGCGCGTGACGGGGCTCTTGCGGCCGTTGTCATAAGCGTCCCATGCCGCGGCCGCGATCTTCTTCAGTTCGGCCGACAATGGCTGAAAAACCGGATCCTGATATTGGCCGAGGAACCGCTCCTGGAACTTTTTCTTACCCAATTTGGGGTCGGGCATCCCCTTGCGAGGCACAATATCGGACATGCGGCGCTACCTCAATTGATACAGGCGAAACCGAGATCTGCAGCCATAGTTTCTTATTCTCACCGGACTGGTTGCACCGGGCAGTCGTCCGTCGACAGGCAAGGATAAAATTTCTTAGAACATTTCTAGTTTCTGCCCGTTAACCCTTCATTCAATTCTCAATGAGGGAGGCTACCGTGGCATCGAAGGCTGACTACGAGACGGTTCGCGGCAACGGCGGGGAGACTCATCAGCGCGTTTCCGAAAAGGGGCCGCATGATGCGGCAGGGCACCTGACGACCAATCAGGGTATCCGGGTTTCCGACAACCAGAACAGCCTGAAATCGGGTGCGCGTGGACCCACCCTGCTGGAAGATTTTGTGCTGCGCGAAAAAATCTTCCATTTCGACCACGAACGGATTCCCGAACGCATCGTTCATGCCCGCGGTTCGGCGGCGCATGGCTTTTTCGAGGTTTATGAATCGCTGGCCGATATCACCAAGGCGGACCTGTTCCAGCGTCCCGGCGAGAAAACGCCGCTCTTCACCCGCTTCTCCACCGTGGCGGGCGGCGCCGGCTCGGTCGATACGCCACGCGACGTGCGCGGCTTCGCGGTCAAGTTCTATACCCAGGAGGGCAACTGGGACCTCGTCGGCAATAACATTCCGGTCTTTTTCATTCAGGATGCGATCAAGTTCCCCGACTTGGTCCATTCGGTGAAGATGGAGGCTGATCGCGCCTATCCTCAGGCTGGCAGCGCTCACGACACTTTCTGGGATTGGGCGTCGCTGATGCCCGAAACCACGCATATGTTGATGTGGGCAATGTCGGATCGCGCCATCCCGCGTTCGCTGCGCATGATGGAGGGATTCGGTATCCATACCTTCCGGCTGGTCAATGCCGCGGGCAAATCGACTTTCGTGAAATTCCATTGGAAGCCTAAGCTGGGCATGCAATCCACCCTGTGGGACGAAGCGCTGAAGCTGCAGGCTGCCGACAATGACTATCACCGCCGCGACCTTCATGAAGCGATCGCGATGGGCGCGTTCCCGGAATGGGAGCTTGGCATCCAGGCCTTCGACCAGAAATTCGCCGATGGCCTGCCCTATGACGTGCTGGACCCCACTAAGCTCATCCCCGAGGAGGTTTTACCCGTTCGTCTGATCGGGCGGATGGTTCTGGACCGGAACCCGGAGAATTTCTTCGCCGAAACCGAGCAGGTTGCCTTTTGTCCGGCCAATATCGTGCCGGGCGTGGATTTCACCAACGACCCGCTGCTGCAGGGACGGTTGTTCAGTTATCTCGACACCCAGAAAAGCCGACTTGGCACTGCCAATTTCCACCAAATTCCGATCAATGCACCCAAATGCCCGTTCGCGAATTTTCAGCGCGACGGCCAGATGCAGATGAATGTGCCGAAGGGCAGGGCCAATTACGAGCCCAACAGCCTCGGTGATGCGGGCGAGGAAACAGGTCCGCGCGAATGCCCAGCCACCGGCTTCACCACCTTCGAAGGCCGAGCCGAGCACGAGGAAGAAGGCGGCAAGCTGCGCGTGCGGGCTGAATTGTTCGCCGATCATTACAGCCAGGCGCGGATGCTCTTTCATTCTCTGACCGACAACGAAAAGGCCCATGTCGCCTCGTCGTTCACGTTCGAGCTCTCGAAAGTGGGGCTGGCGCACGTACCGCCGCGCTTGGTCGGCAATCTGCTCAATGTCGATGAGACTCTGGCCCGGCGCGTGGCCAACGGCATCGGGATTCAATTGCCCAAAAAGAACGCCGCCGCGCGCGAGCCGATCGACATGAAGCCCAGCAAGGCGCTCAGCATTCAAGCCAATATGAAAGAGACGATCGAGGGCCGTTCGGTGGGTATCCTTTATGCCGACGGGTCCGACGGGAAGGTGATCGTTAGGCTGGTCAAAGCCATTAAAGGCAAAGGCGGCCGACCGGTGCTGATCTCGACCAAAGTGGGCGGCGCCACGCTGGCTGACGGCTCCAAGCTGAAGGCGGACGGGCAGTTGGCCGGGACGCCGTCGCAGACCGTCGACGCGATCGCGGTCGTCCTGTCGTCGGAAGGTTGCAAGGCGCTGCTGAAGGAAGGCGCGGCAGTCCAGTTTGTGATGGACGCCTTCGGTCACCTGAAGGCTATAGGCCATTCGCCCGAGGCGAAGCCGTTACTCGACAAGGCGGGCGTCGAACCGGACGCGGGCGTTACCGATCTGAGCGACCTCTTTATCGCCGCTGCTGGCAAGCGGTTTTTCGACCGCGAACCGAAGGTGAGAACGTTGGCTTGAGCGAGTGCTCGGCAAGCTGGGTACTTCTGCTTGTTCCAAGGTAATTCCGTTTTCGGGCTGATCATTATGCTGGCCTGCGCGTACGGCTGGGCGCAGTAACGGCGGGCACATAAGGGTGCAGATGAATGACGATAGTTGCGGGGTCGAGAGTTCGAGCAGACAAGATCGGAGGAAAAACAATCAGTGCTGTCTCCCCATAAGTCCGGTTATGCGGTCAGAAACTGTAAGGCACCGGTACAGATGTCACTCTCACCGCGAGCCGATCAACGCCACCCTCCATCAATCCGACCTTTTTGGAATCAGCCATCTAGGCCAATTAGGCCGCCGGCGCGACGATCGGCTCAGCGACAATGAATTGCGCCCGCGCCAAGTCGGCGAAGCGGCCGCCAGCCGTGACGAGCTCGTCGAACGTGCCGGATTCGATAATCCTGCCGGCATCGAAAACGAGGATGCATGACGCCTTTCGTACCGTCGATAGCCGGTGCGCGATGACGAAGGTCGTTCGATTTTTCATTACCTCGTCGAGCGCGCGCATCACCTTGGTCTCGGTGTCGGCGTCAAGCGCGCTGGTCGCCTCATCGAGAATGAGGATCGGCGGATCTTTCAGCAGCGCGCGCGCGATCGATAGCCGCTGGCGCTCGCCGCCGGAAAGGGAACGGCCGCGTTCGCCGACGAGGTCGGAAAATCCTTTGAATTTTCTGTCGATAAAATCCAAGGCCTGCGCGCGCTTGGCCGCTTCCCGCATTTCGGCCTCGGTAGCCTCAGACTTTCCCACCCGCAGATTGTCGGCGATCGAACGATTGAATAACAGCGCCTCCTGGAACACCACGCCAATGTTTCGGCGCAGGGCGGAGAGCTTGAATTTGCGAATATCGACACCGTCGATTTCAATAACGCCCGATTGTGGATCGAAGGCGCGGTGCAGCAAGGCAATCGCGGTCGACTTACCCGCGCCCGTCGTGCCGACTAGCGCAATCGTTTCGCCGGGCATTGCTTTGAAGTTCAGGTCAACCGCCGCCATTCGCTCCCCATCATACGAGAACGAAACATTCTTGAATTCCACGAACCCGGTGAGACGGCCGGGATCGACTGCATCCGGAAGGTCACGAATGGCAGGAACCGTATCCCACACCTGAAAGAACTCACGCAGGCGAGGCGCGTCTGACACAACCTTGTTGACAAAGCCGACCGTCTGTTCGAGCCGGATTATAATGAGGCCGGCAAAGTTCATGAAAGTGACCATCTCACCGATGGTCGCCTGACCGCGGATATCCAGCAGCGTCCCGACGACGATGATCGAAAGCACCGTCAAAGTCGTGGCCGTCCGCGTCAACACGACGGCCAACGCCCACCACGACAGAACCGGCATCTGCGCCGCGAGCAGACGCTCTACGACTTGGCGGAACTCTGCGACCTCCTGGTCGAGCCGCGAAAAACTTTGCACCAGCGCGATATTGCCCAAGGTGTCGGACGCGCGCTCGGCAAGATCGGAGTAATGGCGCTCGACCGAGCTTTGCAATGTCTGGGTCTTGCGTACGATGAGCGAGGTAAGGCCCGCGAAGACAATGCACAGCACGATCAGCAGCGACGCCAGGCGCCAATTGATGAACAGCGAGATCGGTAGGAGAACAAGTAGCGAGACGAACGATGCGAGGTGGTCGCGAAAGAAACCGAGCCATAGTCCCCAGAGCGCGTCGGTACCCTGCAGCATTACCTTCATCAGGCGGCCGGAATGGGTGTTACCATGATAGGTGAGCGGAAGCTGCAGGACATGTTCGAAATACCCGGTCAGAACGACCTGACGGCGGCGATGTGAGAGCCGCTCCGAATAGAGCGCGATCAGCGTGCCGCAGATAATGCTGAAAAGCCCAAAGCCTGCCCAGGCGGCGAGCAGTGTACTGAGTTGCGACCACGCCGGTGTTCGATGGCTGGTTTGGGCGTTGGTCAGCGTGTCGACGATACGCCCGAGCAGTACCGGGTCGGCGAATTGCGCGGAGGCCAACGCCACGTTAGCCACCGCCAGAGACCACGCCAGCCGGCGCTCGGAGCCGAGCAGTGCGAGCACCCGGCCATACAGGCGAAAAATATTCATGGCGATCACAATCTGCCTTTGGACCGGGAGTGAGACTGAGCGTGCGCGCGGTTGGGGCCCAAAAAGTGAAGAGCAACAAGTATGAACTCAAATTGCAGAATCTGCTTTGCGCGAGATCAACTGGGTTATGCTGTCGATCCCGACGTCAGCCAGCCTGCGAGCCGTTGCAGCCAGTGCGGCGGCGGAGGTAGTTCGGCGGGCGGCTTGATCCTGAGCCGGTCTCCGTCGTGGCCATGGATGAGCTGAAGTGTCCGTGTATGGTAGACTGCGAGGTCTGGGCGATGACCAATGCTTAACAGTGTCGTGTCTTTCAGCTCGTCATTGAACAGGCCCATCACGCGAGCTTGGCTTTCTTCGTCCAGCGCGGCGGTCGCTTCGTCTAGAAAAACCCAGCTTGGTTTGTTCAGAACCAAGCGCGCAAAGGCGAGCCGCTCCTGTTCGCCGAGCGAAAGCTCCTTATCCCAGCGGGCTGCCTCGTCGAGCTTGGCGATAAGATGGGCTAGATCGCAGCGTTCGAGCGCCTTTCGCACGTCGGCGTCGGGGCAAGCGTCCGGCGCCGCCGGATAGGTCAAGGCATTGCGCAATGTTCCGAGCGGCAGATATGGGCGCTGCGGCAGGAAGGCCATGGTTTTCAGTGGAGGCGTAAGAATTGTCCCGGAGCCCCACGGCCAGAGGCCCGCGACGGCACGAAACAGCGTCGATTTGCCTGACCCGGTCTCGCCGACGATCAGGACACGCTCGCCCGGCATGACGGTGACGTTTGCATCCTCGATGACAATTTGCCCGTCCGGAAGGAGAATCCGGACTCCTTCGAAAGCGAGGTACCCTTCCGGATGCGGCGCGCGTTTGATCTCCTCGGATCCTTCTGCGATCGCCGGCAGCGCGTCGAGCGCTTCGCGGAAGCGTGCGACCCGGTGTATCGCCGCACCCCAGTCGGCAAGGCGCGAAAAGTTATCGACGAACCATCGCATCGCGCCCTGCACCTGGGTAAAGGCGCCGGCCACCATGATTAGGCCGCCGAGGGTCAGGTGGCCGCCGAAATAGGCCGGCGCGGCCACCAGGATCGGGACGACAAGCGATAGCCATCCCGTGCCCGAGGTGATCCAGGTGAGTTGGGCAAGCGAGGTGGAAATTCGGCGCATAGTGTCGACGACGGACGCGAGCGCGGCCTCGAGATACCTACGTTCGTCCTTTTCCCCGCCATGCAGTGCGATGCTCTCGCCGGATTCGTTAACCCGAACGAGCGCGAAGCGGAATTCCGCTTCGCGTGCGTATCGTTCGCCGTTGAGCGCAATGAGTGGACGCCCAACAAGCCAGGTTAGACCGGAACCGATCACGGCGTAGGTCAGGGCGCACCAAACCATGTAGCCAGGTATCGCGACATCATGGCCTGCCACGTGGAATACGACCTGCGCGGACAAGCCCCACAATACCGCGCCGAAGGCAATAATCTGGAGAAAGGAATTAACCATGCCGCAGGCGAGATCGGCGCTGTAATCTCCCAACAGGCGCGTGTCCTCCTGTATTCGCTGATCCGGACTGTGACCGTCATCGCCGGCGAAACTCAGCTGATAGATGCGCATGGGCTTGAGCCACTCGGCCAAAAGATGGCGGGATATCCACTCGCGCAGCCGAAATTTCAGGCGTTCCTGAAGGAACGTTTGCGCGACCGTGAGAGTCAACAGCACCGCAACAATGATAAGGAATGTCCAAATAAAACTGACAAAAGCCGACAAATCCTTCCGGCCCACGGCGTCGAAGAACTGGCCGTTCCATTTATTCAGCCGCACCTGTCCGATCATGCTGCCGATCGTGACAAAGATTGAGGTAACGAAGATCGCCAAGACTCGCTTCGCGCCTTGCGCTGGCCGCAGGACGCGCGCGATTAAGGCTAAGTCGCGCGCTAGATCGAAATCCCTGATCGGTGCGGCCGCGGTTTCATCAACAGGCGCCGGCTTGGCGGCTGCGATCGGAATCACCGGCGGGACCGCTCGCAGCATCTCCGGTGGAGGGTGGGAGGCCAGAATAGGGAGGGTCGATGCAAGGTCCGTTTTCATCGTGACGTGCAGGACTACGCTGACTGTTTACGCCTTACATCAGCGTTTTTTGGCTTGAATCGTTGAATGTGCATTGATCCTGATCAATCTCAAAATGGACGGGCTCGCTTCCAACCTATAGAACTGGAGAGCGTTCAACGGGATGCTCCTTGCGCAAATTGCCGCCGGATTTGCCACCGCGCTGCTCAGCATATCGCGACCGGTTGTCGCATCCAATAGCCGCCATTCGCCGCAAGTCGGATTTACTTCGAGGGTTTCTTTGTGAGTAGAAACTGATGAATCAAACATATGTCAACATAATCAACATATTGTGGCGGTGCTGTCAGTCCAACGACAACTTGTCTCCAATTAGTCGTAACTAGGGCGGGGGGCTTGAGTTTAGCTCGCAAGCACCTTCCACTCAGCGAATGCTACTGAACGTTGGGCCTTGTATTGCTCTCGACTGATAAGATGACGCTCTT
>PLTD01000221.1:0-10763 GCA_003165335.1 Rhodospirillales bacterium
AGTCGAAGAACACCAGATAGCTCTTTGGAACCGCCGGCGCCGGAGCCTGGGCGGGTGGCGGCGTGTAGGATACAGGCGCCGCTGCCGGCGTGCCCTCGCCACCGAAGCGGTATTTCAACTGGAAGCCCCACATTTGCGGCTCGCCGTAGAGTTGGCTTACGAAACCTTCCGTTGAGTAAATCCCGAATTTGCCGATGGCGTAGAGAGTGTTCGTGACATTCGTCATAAAGAATGAGGCGTCGATCGGCTGACCGGCCACATTGTTCCAGTTGAGGCGAAGATCGAGCAGCCCATACCCCGGCTCGTTGCCGTCCGGCTCGACCTGGTCTGTGGAGTACTGGATTCGGCCAGTATGGACGTAGCTTGCTAGCACATGGACATTACCCAAGTCCTCGGGCACGAACGGCAGGGTGTAATCTGCGGTGACGCCGAACTTGTTCTTCGGCACGAACGGATAAGGCAGATCCGTCCGGTCGCCGACGGTGGGAATGATGAACTTCGTGTAGTATGCGTCGACATACGACCAGCTGGCCGTCAATTCGAGGCCAGAGAACGGCAGGATCGTGCCCTCGAATTCGACTCCCTGAACCACGGCGTTTCCGTCGGCGATCACCGTCGTTGACGTGTTGGTCGACGGGTTGCCGGGAACAAGATCGAACTGGACGCCGACCGCGCGCTGGGCATTGCGGTAGTCGTCGTGGAAGCCGTCGAGGTTGGTTCGGGTCTTGATCCCCATGATCTCGAAATCGGATTTGAGGCCGACCTCGACGTCCGTGACGTACTCGGACTCATACTTGTTCGGGAAGAGAGTGCCGCCCGCCCCGTTGAAGCCGCCGGACTTGAAGCCGCGGCTTCCCTTTGCATAGACCAGCGTATCCGGCGTGACCTGATAATCGAGACCAAGCGTCCAGGTGGGCGCCTGGAACGTATGGTTGGCATAGACGCAGGCGAGACCGCTGGCCGGACCGCAGGGAAGGGTCAGGTTGGCGCCCCCGAAGGCTGGCGGGAGCGTGATGACGATCGTCGAGAAGTTGCTGTTGCTGACATAGTCCCATGTGTATCGGGCGCCCGCGGTGAACTTCAGTCCCTCAAGAGCGGGTGAAATGCCGGAGAGGTCGTAGACGCCCTGCAAGAACAGCGCCTCGGTTCGCGTCGTTTCGCCCTCCGGACCGAGAGCATTCTGGCCATAGGCATTGCCGAGTACCGCGACATCGGCATTCAGGCCCGGGGCGAGGGCCGTGGTCGTGGGAACCACCGCCTGGGTATAGCCCGCGGGATGCAGGAATTCGTAAAAGGCCCCGGCGATCCAGCTCAGCTTGTCGTCGAGCGATTTGCCCTGAAACTGGATTTCGTCGGAATACTGCGCATTGTTGATCTCATACCCGCTTGGCGTCGAATATCCGCCCTGGTTCAAGGGCGTGCCGTCGAAATCGCTGCGCAGCAGATTCTTTATCTCGCGATAGCCGAAGATGTTCTTGATCGTGATGTTGTCCGTCAGGTCGTAGCGGGTGATGTCGGTTATTCCCCAACTATAGGTTTTATCCAGGCCAGCGACGTTGGTATCGACTGTCCTTGGTCCCAAAGCCTGCTGCGCGGCTAGAACCGCTTCAACCGCTGGAACGCCGAACGTACGTTCGAATGAGCCTTGCAGGAATCCTGCCCCCAATGCCGGATCGAGGCCTGTATTGATCGTCTGCAGAACCAGGCCGGTGCCGTTCGTGTGGTTATACAGGCTGTCGTAAACGATATAATTCTCGAAATCGTCGGTCGGCCGCCAGGTCACGCCGATGCGTCCGGACCAGTAATCCCTGTTGTCCAGATCCTGATGCGTTCCGATATCGTAGGTGTAGCCGTCGCGCGTTTCCTTCGAACCGGCGATCCGGACCAGCAGCTTGTCGTCGATGATCGGGATGTTGACCGCTGCTTCGACGCCCTCCCTGTTATAGTTGCCCAAAGTCAGCTGAGCATAACCCTCGTAATTGTTGGTCGGATGCTTCGGCTCGAACAGGACCGCGCCGCCGGTCGTGTTCTGGCCGAACAGCGTGCCCTGCGGGCCGCGCAGCACCTGCAAATTGTCCAGGTCGAAATAGATGCCGGGCCCCGACCCGGTGAACGGCACCTCCGAGAAATAGGCGATGACGCCCGGCGAACCGCCCGAAGCGCCGTTGGGGCCCTGGCCGCGCAGGTAGAAAACCTGCTCGTCGCGCGATTGCTGGCTGCTCATCAGTGAGGGCACATAGTGCTGCAGATCCGACGAGGACTCGATGCCCTTGTTTTGGATTTCCGCAGGTGTGAACGCGGTGATCGCCACCGGCACCGTCTGCAGCCTTTCCTCGCGCCGGCGGGCCGTTACGACGATTTCTTCAAGACCCGGCGACGACGATGCGGAAGACTGGGCTGCCTGCTGCGCGAAAGCCGGCGCCGTGGAAACGGCCCCGGCCAGGCACGTGCATGTCAATAAGGTTTTGGCGATACGCGCTGTCATTTTCCCCTCCCAATTATCGTATTTTGCCACCGGCTTAGGCCGGCGCGGATTTTATAATTTGGTCAGAATCGCAATCAAGCGCGATCCGCCCCGTGAAGCGACTAATCACTTAGTATCAGAGTGTGATGCCTATCGCATCAATTTCAGCAAACCACCCTTAGCTGTCGGAAAATCCGAATGGCGTGCTGGTGCGGCGGATATCGTCGGGCAGAATCTGGCGGCCGATCGGCGGCGCGGATCTGGCGGTGCATTCGGTACGCTGGCACAGGCGGCAGGCGACGCCGATCGGCGTTGCGGCCTCAGCATCGAGGTCGGGCCGGCCCTGCGTATAGATCAGCCGATGCGCATGTTCCGCAGCACAGCCCAAGGCGACGGCGCGATCTACACGCGGCCTGCCGAAACCGCCGCCACCGGCGGTCACAGTGCGGGCGATCGAGAAGAACCGCTGCCCGTCGGGAAGCTCAAGCCATTGGGTGACGATCTCGCGCGGCGTGCGAAAGGCGTGGTGGAGGTTCCATAGCGGGCAACCACCGCCGTGGCGGGCGAAGGGAAAGCCCGCGCCATCCAGCCGTTTGGAAACATTTCCGGCTTCATCGACCCGGATGAAGAAAAAGGGCACGCATTCCTGCCCCGGCTTTTGCAGAGTCGTCAGCCGATGGGCCGTTTGTTCGAAGCTGGTGCCGAATTGGCGCCCGAGCGCCTCGACATCGTAACGACGCTTTTCAACGGCCTTGGCAAAGGCGGAATAGGGCATGATCGTCGCCGCCGCCGCGTAGCTGGCAAGGGCCCTGCGCGTCAGGCGCTCGCCGGTTTCAGTGACGAATTTCCCGTCATGCAAAACGGCGTCGATTTCCTTACCCAACTCGAGATAGGACAGTTGCAGCGCCAGCTGAAAATTCTGGCTGGCGCCATCCATTTCGTCATCGAGAAGAATCTCCCGGCGATGGAGGTCGAGCCGCCTGATCGAGCCGACCATGACTTCCGGCGGCACCCGCCGCACCCGCAGATCGTGGCGCGCCGCCAAATAGGCGGTAAAACTGTCATGGGTCTTCACGCTTTGCGCCAGGCGTTCGGCAACATCGTCGATCAGCGGAAAGCTGTTGCGCCGCGCCGCCAGAAAGCGCCGCGATTCGGCAATAGGATCGGTGGCATCCGTTCCGCGATCGCCTGCCGTCATCACCTCGGCGCTGCGGTCGGCGAGAGCCAATTGTTCCTCATGGAAAGCCGTATAGAGTCGCAGGAACGCCTCGGCGATGCCGGGGAAGTTGGTGACCACGTCGGCGGCTTCGAGCGACGGCAGTTCGATATCCGAGAAGATCGGGTCCTTCAGCACGACCTGCAGCCGCGCAACATCGTCGGACCCGTTGTCGGCCAATGTCGACATGTCGATGTTGTAGGTCTGCGCCAGACGCAGCAGCACCTCGGCGCTGAGCGGTCGATGATTGCGCTCCAGCAAGGCGATATAGGAGGGCGAAACATCGAGGTCTGCCGCCATATCCGATTGGGTCAGGCCGCGGTCGCGGCGCAGCCGCCTCAGGCTGGGTCCCACATAGAGTCGTTGGCTGTTCGACATGTCTATACCCCTGAAGATGTGCAACCTTACAACATTACAAAGATCGTTTGTAAAGTGTTACAGCTGCACTTCGCAGTGACTCCACAAAGGGCCGGGCCGGCCCTATGTCCTATACTTGTTCAATTCCTCTTCAAGGACATGGCACATGTCGTACCAAGACCATATCATCGCGATGAGCCAGTTGATTGACGGCAAGAACGGCAAATGGACCGGCATCGACGCTGAATCCGTGGCTCGCATGCGCGTCCAGAACCGGTTCAAGACGGGCCTGGATATCGCGCGCTATACCGCCGAGATCATGCGCAAGGATATGGCGGCCTATGACGCCGATTCCTCGAAATTCACTCAGTCCCTGGGCTGCTGGCACGGCTTCATCGGCCAGCAGAAGATGATTTCGATCAAAAAGCATTTCAACTCAACCGACCGGAAGTATCTTTATCTGTCCGGCTGGATGATCGCGGCCTTGCGCTCGGAATTCGGCCCCCTGCCCGATCAGTCGATGCACGAGAAGACCTCGGTGCCGGCGCTGATCGAAGAGCTTTATACATTCCTGCGTCAGGCGGACGCCCGGGAACTGAGCCAGCTGTTCCGTGACATCGACGCAGCCCGCGCTGCCGGCAACACGCTCAAGGAAGAGGTTCTGCTCGAGGCGGTCGAGAATTTCCAGACCCATGTCGTTCCGATTATCGCCGACATCGACGCGGGTTTCGGTAACGCCGAAGCAACCTATCTGCTGGCCAAGAAGATGATCGAAGCGGGCGCCTGCGCGCTCCAGATCGAAAATCAGGTCTCGGACGAAAAGCAGTGCGGCCACCAGGACGGTAAAGTGACCGTTCCGCACGAGGACTTCCTCGCCAAGGTTCGCGCCTGCCGCTATGCCTTCCTGGAACTGGGCGTCGAGAAAGGCATCATCGTCACCCGCACGGACTCTTTGGGCGCTGGTCTCACCAAGCAGATCGCGGTCAGCCACAAGCCGGGCGATCTGGGCGACCAGTACAACAGCTTCCTGGACTGCGAAGAAGTCTTGCCGGCCGACCTCAGCAACGGCGACGTCATACTGAACCGCAACGGCAAGCTGCTGCGGCCCAAGCGTCTGCCGAGCAACCTGTTCCAGTTCCGTGCCGGTTCGGGCGAAGACCGCTGCGTTTTGGACAGCATCACCTCGCTGCAGAACGGTGCTGACCTGATCTGGATCGAGACCGAAAAGCCGCATGTCGAGCAGATCGCCGGCATGATGGACCGGATTCGCGCCGTCGTCCCGAACGCCAAGCTGGTTTACAACAACTCGCCGTCGTTCAACTGGACGCTGAGCTTCCGCCAGCAGGTCTATGATGCCTGGAAAGCGGTGGGCAAGGATGTGTCGGCCTATGACCGCGCCAAGCTGATGAGCGTCGACTACGACACGACTAAGCTCGCGATCGAAGCCGACGATCGCATTCGCAACTTCCAGGCGGACGCCTCCAAGCGTGCCGGCATCTTCCATCACCTGATCACACTGCCGACCTATCACACCGCGGCACTGTCGACCGACAATCTGGCGAAGGAATACTTTGGCCCTCAGGGCATGCTGGGTTATGTGCAGAAGGTGCAGCGCGAAGAAATTCGCCAGGGCATCGCCTGCGTGCGGCACCAGAACATGTCGGGTTCCGACATCGGCGACGACCATAAGGAATATTTCGCCGGCGAAGCGGCCCTGAAGGCCGGCGGCGTCCACAATACGATGAACCAGTTCGCCTAAACCCGAACCGGCATCAGTTACAAAATGGCCCGGGATCCGTCCCGGGCCATTTTGCTTTCAGGCTGGGAGCACGCGCGCCAGCGCCTAAGAGTGATGAAGACCCGCGAGCAAACAGCGCTCAAGCGGATCGAGATCATCCTCCACCACATCCCAGATGCGCCTCGTATTAGTCCAAAATATTCGTGGATAATGCGATCCCGCATCGCCGCGATTGCGCGCCATGAAATTTCAGGACGCGCGGATTTGAACTCGGCGCTGATCTGCTTGACGGCCTCGCCGATAACGCTGATGGAATAAAGAACCGATCGAATCACGACCGGGTTTTGAGAAAAGGCGGCAAAACCCATTCCTGCGGTGTCAGCACGGATATCATTGATGGCAGCGAGAACGTCGCCAATCCATTCAAGATCACCGCGTTCCATCAGAATACGGGCACGCGTTCACGCTCAAAGGCTGCCCGGACCTGGGCTCGAAAGCTATCGGTTTCCCCTAGATCGACATGTCGCCCAAGCCTGTCTTCCAGAAGCAACCGGGTATCTTCCATGCGGATTAACGAGAACGACCGGCCGGGCTCAATATCCACGGCGATATCCACGTCACTGTCGGGGCGATCCTCACCACGGGCTACCGACCCAAATACGGAGAGGTGCAGAACGCCGCGACTGCGAAGCTCAGCCTCTTCAGCTTTGATTTGTTCTATGATCTCGCCGAGTGTTTTTGCCATCGTCGATCACCAGTTTATCATGCGATTACGATAGCAAGTGCGGGACCAAAAAGCGACTTGCTAGCCAGCCGCCCTTACATCCCTATACCGGGCCGCAGGACCCGACCGGGCAAAAGGCCGCTGGGCGCGCCATGGTCCAGCAGCACCTGTCCGTTCACGATGACATATTCCATGCCCTGGGCCGGAACGACCATTCGCCGTCCGCCGCCGGGCAGGTCGTTGCGGGGTTCGGGCCGCGCGCTGTTGGAGCCGACGGTCCGGGGATCGAAGATCGCGATATCGGCGGCAAGACCGGGCTTGAGCCGCCCGCGGTCGGCAAGGCCGAAGAAATCCGCCGGCTCGGACGTCAGGCGCTTGACCGCCAGTTCGAGGCTGAGTAACCCGCGCTTGCGCACCAGGTCGCCCAGCATCTCTGTCGTGTAGCCTGAATTGCACAGGATCGCGACATGGGCGCCGCCATCCGACAGGCCGATCAGCGTGCGCGGATCGCCGATATATTCCTCAGGGATGCCGAAGCGCACGGCGGTGTATTCCAGCTTTAGATCGTCCTCGAGGGCCAAGTCGATAAACAGATCCAGCGGGTCGGCCCCGCGCTCAGCCGCAATCGATTGCACGCTCATGCCGATGTAACGCTGGAAATCCGGCCTGGTGGCATCGTTCACCCAGACCAGAGTGAAATCGGCGTGGAAGCCGCGAATCGTCTTGAGTTCCTCGCGGAACCGTCGCCGAAAATCCGGGTCGCGATAGATCGCCGCCTGCGCCTCGGCCGGCTGGTTGAACAGCGGGTGCCAGGAGGGAAATGCCGACAGCATATAGGGGTTGCGCAGGTTGAGGTCGCTGACCAGGTTGGTCGAATGCATCTGCGGCTTGGCGCCCTTGGCGATCAGCCCGGCGACCCGCTCCATCATCGCGATATGGGCCTCGGGCTTGTCGAAATGCTTGATCAGCGCCAGGAACGTGACGGGCTGACCGCTTTCGGTCAGCAGCGTGTCGACCAAACTGTAATCGCTGTCGTTGATGCCGCTGCCGGCAGAGCCTAGCGCGATTTCGATCGCACCCCGCCCCGCCTGTTTCAGCACTCGGGCATAGGCCGCAAGCTCCTCATGGCTTGCCTGGACGCAGGCGATCGGACGGCCCTGAAAGCCGATATGGGCCGAGGCGTTGGTGGAGGAAAAGCCCACGGCACCCGCCGCCATCGCACCGGCCAGCAATTCGGCGATTTCCGCAGTCTCGGCCGGCGTGGCGGCCCGCTCCAGCGAGGCCTCGCCCATCACGTAATGGCGGAACGGAGTCAGCGGTGCCAAGAATGCCAGGTTGATGCCGGTGCCTCGGCGTTCGGCAGCATCCATATAATCGGGGAAGCTTTCCCAGTCCCACCGAATGCCCTCGACGAGCGCCTTATAGGGAATGGCCTCCAGATTGACCAGGTCCCACATCACGACCTCGCGTGAGGCAGGCCTCACCGGCGCGACGCCGACACCGCAATTGCCGGTGACGACAGTGGTGATGCCATGCGCCGATGAGCTGTCGAGGATAGGGTCCCAGCACATCTGGGCGTCGTAATGGGTGTGCGGGTCAACGAAGCCCGGGGCGACAACCAGATCGTCAGCATCGATCGTTGCTACAGCGTCGGCATCCAGATTGCCGATCGCCGCGATCAGGCCTCCGATAATGCCGACATCGGCACGTACGCGCTTCGCGCCGGTGCCGTCGATAATGGTCCCGTTACGGACCAGAAGGTCGTATTGCATGATGCCGTTCCTCCCGGGAATGGCGCCTTAGGTCCACTTGTTCGCGTGGCTTTTGCGCAGCGGTATCAGATCAGCATCAGAGAATGCGCCAACAGGCTTCCCGTTGCTATGGGGCGTCCTTACCCCGCGAGTTTCGCCTTCAGCGCCTGGTTGACGAGAGCCGGGTTGGCCTTGCCGCCGCTTTCCTTCATTACCTGGCCGACGAAGAAGCCGAACAGCTTGTCCTTGCCCGAACGATATTCGGCCAGCTTATCCTGGTTCTTGGCGATGACGGCGTCGATCACGGCGTCGATGGCACCGGTATCGGTCACCTGGCGCAGACCCTTTTCCTGGACGATCGCCGCGGCGCCTTTGCCGGTCGCGAACATCTCGGCGAACACATCCTTGGCGATGCGGCCCGAGATAGTGTTGTCGGCCAGCAGGTCGATCAGTTCACCGAGAGCATCGGCGGAAATCGGCGAATCATCAATGTCATGCCCGCCTTTGTTAAGACCGCCCAAGAGTTCGGTGATCAGTAGGTTGGCCGTGATTTTCGGGTCACGCTTGCCGGCCAGAACGCGCTCATAGAACTCCGCGCGGGTCTGTTCGGCGACAAGCACACCGGCGTCGTAGGGAGACAGGCCGTAGTCGCCTATGAAACGCTTTTTCTTGGCGTCGGGCAATTCGGGCAGGCTGTTCTTCACCCGCTCGATCACCTGTTCGTCCAACTCGAGCGGCAGCAGGTCCGGATCGGGGAAATAGCGGTAGTCGAAGGCCTCTTCCTTGCTGCGCATGGAGCGGGTCACATGCTGGCGCGTGTCCCATAGGCGGGTTTCCTGGGCGATCTTGCCGCCCTCCTCCAGCACATCGACCTGACGGCGCGCCTCATATTCGATCGCGGCCTGGATATAGCGGATGGAATTGACGTTCTTGATCTCGCAGCGCGTGCCGAAGGGCTCGCCCGGTCGGCGCATCGACAAGTTGACGTCGCAGCGCATGCTGCCCTCGTCCATATTGCCATCGCAGGTGCCGAGATAGCGCAGGATCGTGCGCAGCTTGCGGACATAGGCCGCGGCCTCGTCTGCCGATCGCATGTCGGGCTCCGACACGATCTCCATCAGCGCCTGGCCCGAGCGGTTCAGGTCGACGAAGGTCTTGCTGGCGTGTTGGTCGTGCAGAGACTTGCCGGCATCCTGTTCCAGATGCAGGCGGGTCACGCCGATGGACTTCACTGTGCCATCAGGCAGGTCGATCTCGATCTCGCCCTTGCCGACGATCGGGTGAGCATACTGCGATATCTGATAGCCCTGGGGCAGGTCGGGATAGAAATAGTTCTTCCGCTCGAACACCGACAGGCGGTTGATCTGAGCGCCCAGTCCCAGACCGGTGCGAATTGCCTGTTCGACACAATATTCGTTCAGTACGGGCAGCATGCCGGGCATGGCCGCGTCGACCAGACTGACCTGGGTGTTCGGCTCGCCGCCGAAGGTGATCGGGGCGCCGGAGAACAGTTTGCTGTTGGCAGTGACCTGGGCGTGGACCTCAAGCCCGATCACCATTTCCCAACTGCCGGTCTCGCCTTCGATAATTCCGCTCATTTTGTCGGTCCGCTCATTCTAGGCCGCCATAATCTGCGGTACGGCCTTAAAGGCCGCCGCCTTTTCCAGTGCCGCCGCGCCGGCGAATACCGTCTCTTCGTCGAAGGGCCTGCCGATCAACTGCAGCCCCAGCGGCAAGCCGCCCGAATCGAGCCCAGCCGGCACCGAGATGCCCGGCAGCCCGGCCAGCGAAGCCGGAACGGTGAACACGTCGTTCAGATACATGGCGATCGGGTCCTCGGTTTTCTCCCCCAAGGCGAAAGCCGCCGACGGCGCAGTCGGTGTCAGGATCAGATCGCAGCTTTTGAATGCATCGGAAAAGTCGCGCGCGATCAGCGCCCGCACCTTCTGGGCCTTGATGTAATAGGCATCGAAATAGCCGGCCGACAGGACATAGGTGCCGATCAGGATGCGGCGCTTTACCTCTGCGCCGAAGCCCTGGGCGCGGGTCGCTTCATAAAGCTCAGTCAAATCCTTGCCCGGCATGCGCAGGCCATAACGCACGCCGTCATAGCGGGCGAGATTGGACGAGCATTCCGCAGGGGCGACAATGTAATAGGTCGCCAAAGCATAGCGCGTGTGCGGCAGGCTGATCTCGACGATCTCAGCACCGGCATCGCGGAACCAGGCCTCTCCCTGACGCCAGAGCTTGTCGATTTCGCCCGACATGCCGTCGACACGATATTCTTTGGGGATACCGATCCTCAGACCTTTTACCGAACGGCCGAGAGAAGCCCGGTAATTGGGCACGGGCAGGTCGATGCTGGTCGAATCCTTCGGGTCATATCCGGCCATCGAGCCCAGCATGATCGCGCTATCCTCGACCGTGCGGGCAAAGGCGCCGGCCTGATCCAGAGACGAGGCGAAGGCGATGGTGCCCCAGCGCGAGCAGCGGCCATAGGTCGGCTTGATGCC
>PLTD01000221.1:10809-28069 GCA_003165335.1 Rhodospirillales bacterium
GCGCCGTCGCGCCACAGATTGGCGGTAACGGTCGACTCGTAGTGCGGGATGAAACCCTCGAGGATCTTACTGCCGGCGGTCGTCTGAACGCCCTTGGTGCAGAACAGGTCCTTGATCGCCAGTGGAACGCCCTCAAGCACACCGCGTTCGCCCTTGCCGCGCCTGGCATCGACCGCGCGGGCCTGGTCCATGGCCAAATCAGGCGTTTCGACGATGAAAGCGTTCAGCGCACGGGCGCCTTCCATGGCGCGAATATGTGCCTCGGTCAGTTCGGCAGAGCTGATGGAGCCGCTTTCGAGCTGTTTGACCGATTCGGCTATGGTCAGGTGGGTCAGGCTCATGCGGTTACTCGACCACTTTGGGAACGGTGAAGAAGCCTGCGACGGGATCGGTCGCGTTCGCCAGTATATCGTCGCGCGTGACATCGAGCGTCACGACATCCGCGCGGGTCTTCAGCCGCGCGCCGACAACGCTGGTCAGCGGCTCGACCCCCTCGGTGTCGACAGATTGCAGCTCATCCACCCAGCTCATAACCTGGCTGAGTTCAGCGGCAAGATTGGTTTTTTCTTCGTCGGTCAGGCGGATGCGGGCAAGCCGCGCGATCCGGGCAACCGCTGCAGCATCGAGCGACATCTGTAGCGCCTAGTTCTTTCTAGTAAAGCCGGTTAGGTATCATCGGCTATGGCTATCCGCAACCCGCATGCGCTTAAGGCGCTCTTATCCCCCAGGCAGCGCCTGTTGGGGCTCGATTTGGGCGAAAAAACCATCGGAGTCGCCATTTCGGACCCCGGCCTGACCGTCGCCTCACCCATCGACACGATTCGCCGAGTCAAATTCACCGAAGACGTGAAGCAACTCGCCAGGATGATCCAGGGGCGCGAGGTCGGCGGAATCATCGTCGGCCTGCCGATCAATATGGATGGAACCCAGGGACCGCGCTGCCAATCGGTGCGCCATTTCGCGGAAAACCTTATCGGCCGGGCGGATTTGTGGGGCGCCGAACCGGAGATCGCCTTCTGGGACGAGCGGCTGTCGACCGCAGTGGTTCAGCGCTTTTTGACCGATGACGTCGATATGCGCCGCAATAAACGCGCTCAGGCGGTGGACAAGATGGCCGCCGCCTATATTCTGCAGGGCGCGCTCGACGCGCTCGCAATGAAGCCAGCTGAGACATCACCTTGAACGCGCCATCCGCACCCAATGACGAAGCCTCCCTGCCGGACGGTCTGGTCTGGAACCGGCGTCATATGCTGGGCATCGAGGGATGGAGCGCGGCGGAGATCACCGCGGTACTCGATCTGTCCGACCGTTACGTCGAACAGAATCGCCGCGCCGACAAGCGCAGCACGGAGCTGCGCGGCCGCACCATCATGAATCTGTTCTTCGAGGATTCGACGCGCACACGCACCTCTTTCGAATTGGCCGGCAAACGACTGGGTGCGGATGTCCTCAATATGTCGGTCGGTTCCAGTTCGGTGAAAAAGGGCGAGTCGCTGCTGGACACGGCCATGACACTGAACGCCATGCGGCCGGACTTTCTGGTTGTGCGGCACGCCCAATCGGGCGCACCCAAGCTGCTGGCGGACAAGGTGAACTGCTCTGTCCTCAACGCGGGAGACGGCACGCACGAACACCCGACCCAGGCCCTGCTCGACGCTCTGTCGATCCGCCGACGCAAGGGGCGGCTGGAGGGGCTTACGGTCGCCATCTGCGGCGATATTCTGCACAGCCGGGTCGCCCGATCAAACATTCACCTGCTGGGCACGATGGGCGCACATGTGCGCGTCGTCGGGCCTCCGACCTTGATCCCCTCCTCGATCGACCGGATGGGGGTCGAAGTTTTCACCGATCTGGACGAAGGTCTGAAGGACGCGGACATCGTGATGATGCTGCGGCTGCAGAGCGAGCGGATGAACGGAAAGTTCGTTCCCTCTCCGCGTGAGTATTTCCGTTTTCACGGTCTGACATCGGAGCGGCTCAAGGTCGCCAAACCCGATGCGCTGATCATGCATCCCGGACCGATGAACAGGGGCGTCGAGATCGATTCGGAGGTTGCCGACGATATCGGCCGCAGCTTGATCCTGGACCAGGTCGAATTCGGCGTGGCGGTGCGCATGGCATGCCTGCGCCTGCTCGCCTCTACGCAAAAGCAATCCAACTGATGCCGCTGATCGCTTTTACCAACGCCCGCCTGCTGGACCCGGCAAGCCAGCACGACGAGACCGGTACCCTGGTCGCGGAAGGCGGAAAAATCACCGCGTTCGGCGCGGGTGTGGCAGCACCTGAGGGCGCGCAAATCGTCGATTGTGCGGGGTTATGCCTCGCGCCGGGCTTGGTCGATATGCGCGTCGCCGTAGGCGAGCCGGGGGAAGAACAGCGCGAAACGATCCTGTCGGCCAGCCGATCTGCCGCAGCCGGCGGCATTACCGCCTTTGCCATGCTGCCCAATACGACGCCGGTGATCGACGGTATCGCCGGCCTGGAATTCGTCGCCCGCCGTGCCCGCGAGGCAAAGCTGGTCAAGATCTTCGCCTATGGCGCGGTCACTCAGGGCGCAGCGGGCCGCGATCTGGCCGAAATGGGCCTGCTGGCCGAGGCCGGAGCGATCGGCTTTACCGACGGAACTAACGCGATCGGCGATGCCCTCACCATGCGACGCGCGCTCTCCTATGCCCGCGCCTTCGGCAAGGTGATCGTCCAGCATCCTGAGGAACCCAGCCTCGCGGCCGGCGGCCAGATGAACGAGGGCGAGATATCGACCCGGTTGGGGCTCAGCGGGATCTCACGCGCGGCAGAAATCATCATGCTGGAACGCGATCTGCGCCTGGTCGAGCTGACCGGCGGGCGCTATCACGCCGCTCATCTGTCGACCGCCGAAGGGGTCGAGCTGATCCGCGACGCCAAAAGCGCCGGCCTTCCAGTAACCTGCGACGTCGCCCCGCCCTATTTTGCCCTCTCGGAGATCGATATCGGCGATTACCGTACCTTCGCCAAGCTCTCGCCGCCTCTGCGGACCGACGATGACCGCCGCGCGCTGATCGCCGGGATCGCCGACGGCACTATCGACGCCATCGCCAGCGATCATGCGCCACAGGACCAGGACGCCAAGCGCGTGCCCTTCGCCGCGGCAGCGCCGGGCGTCGTCGGGTTGGAGACGCTGCTGCCGATCGCGCTGGAGCTTTATCATAAGGGCGCCATCGGCCTTCTGGACCTGCTGGCGCGCATGACATTTGCGCCGGCCAAAATTCTCGGTCTTCCGCTGGGGCAGCTAAAGGTCGACGCGGCGGCCGATCTGGTCATCTTCGATCTGGACCGCCCCTGGGTGATCAATGCCGACGCATTCCGCTCGAAATCCAAGAACTCGCCCTTCGATAAGCGCCCGGTTGCGGGTGCGGTCGTCATGACAGTCGTCGACGGGCGTATCGTCCACCAGAGTTGAGCCATGCCGCAACCGATTGAATTCTTTTTCGATTTTTCGTCCCCCTATGGCTACATCGCCAGCCGCCTGATCGACGATTTGGCCGCCCGCCATGGGCGGGAGGTCGTTTGGCGACCGATTTTGCTAGGCGCGATCTTCAAGCTGACTGGATCGGCACCGCTGACGACGATCCCGATGAAGGGGGAATATTCGAAGCGCGATTTCGCACGCACAGCGCGGTACCACGGTATTGCCTTCAAGATGCCCGACCCGTTCCCGTTTTCGGGCGTCCAGGCTAATCGCGCCTATTACTGGCTGGACAGCACCGATCCGAAGGCGGCGCGCGGCCTGGCCCACGCCCTTTACGATGCAGCCTTCTCGGGCAAGGATATTGCGAGCCCGCAAGCAGTGATCGAGATCGCCGGCGGGTTGGGCATCAACCGCGCCGCGGTTACAGCCGGAATCGCGTCGCCCGAGGCCAAGGAACGGACCCGCGCCGAAAGCGACGCTGCGGCGGCCAGAAATATCTTCGGCTCACCCTATTTCGTGGTCGACGGCGAGCCTTTTTGGGGCTCAGACCGGCTCGACCAGATTGAAAAATGGCTGGAGACAGGCGGTTGGTAGAGGGCGCAACCGCCGTTTTATTGGCGCTGGCAGGCGGCTATCTTCTGGGTTCAATTCCGTTCGGATTTGTACTGACCAGATTGGCGGGATATGGCGACATCCGCTCTATCGGGTCCGGCAATATCGGCGCCACCAATGTCCTGCGCACGGGCAACAAGCCGCTGGCGTTGACTGTTGTGCTGCTCGATTCCGGCAAAGGCGCGATTGCAGTGTTGTTGGCTGTTCAGGCCGGGGAAAACGCGGCGCTGGCGGCTGGATTGGGCGCGGTATTAGGACATCTTTACCCGGTGTGGCTGGGCTTCAAAGGCGGCAAGGGAGTCGCTACGACTTTTGGTACCCTGCTGGCCCTGGCCTGGCCGGTCGGACTGATTGCCTGCGCGGTATGGCTGATTGTTGCGGTCATCTTCCGGATTTCGTCAGCCGCCGCCCTTACAGCGATTGCGACGACACCGCTTGCCGCCCTATTAATCAGCAAGGCGCCTGCCTTAGCGATCGTGGCGCTTCTGTTCGCAGTCCTGGTGTGGGTCAAGCACGCCGCCAACATCAGCCGTCTGTTACACGGCACGGAGCCAAGGCTGTCATTCGGCGGCAGTAGCAAGTGACCAGCTTTTCCCAACGCACGCTATCCGACGATGAGCAGATCGATTGTCTGCGCCTTAGCCGTACACCGCAGGTGGGAGCGATAACCTTCCATGCGCTGATAAACCGTTACGGCAGCGCCGGCGCAGCGATAGAGGAATTGCCGCGCCTGGTCGAGCGAGCCGGGCGGTCCAAACCTGCCGCCATTCCGGCTGCGTCGGAATTACAGCAGATTGAGCAGGCAGCACGGTTGGGACTGAGCAATATTGCGGCCTGCGAGCCCAACTATCCTGCGGCGCTGGGCGCCATCGAAGACGCACCGCCGGTTATCGCTGCCGACCGCGATATTTCATCGTTCCGACGTCCGTCGGCGGCCATCGTCGGGGCGCGCAATGCCTCGCTTAACGGGCGGAAAATCGCGGCCAAATTGGCACGCGACCTCAGCGACGCGGGACTGGTGGTGGTTTCCGGCCTGGCCCGCGGCATCGATACCGAGGCACATAAGGCTTCCCTGCCGAGCGGGACGATCGCTGTCGTCGCAGGCAGCGCCGATATTGTCTATTCGCCGGGAAATGCAGCTTTGCAGACGCAAATCCACGAGAGCGGATGCGTCGTCAGTGAGGCGCCACTTGGCACAGAGCCGATGACGCGACATTTCCCGCGCCGCAACCGCACCATCTCGGGGATCGCGCCAGGGGTACTCGTCATTGAAGCAGCGAGGAAATCCTGCTCGCTCATCACAGGTCGTATGGCTCTTGAGCAAGACAGGGAGGTCTTTGCGGTCCCAGAGTCCCTGCTCGACCCACGCGCCCAGGGTTCGAACAATCCGATCCGACAGGGCGCCACCCTGACCGAAAGTGTTGAGGATGTACTTAGCGTATTATCGTCCGGCTACATCCAACCGACAGGTTCTTTCGTAACACAATCATCGCCGGTGACGCCGGCAACCGGCGTCACCGAAACCCAAGAAGCGCGACGTCGGGTGCTCGAGGCGCTCAGTCCGATGCCCGTCGCGGTTGACGAATTGGTACGGGACTGCCAAGTGTCACTGCCGGTCGTACTGACTATTTTGCTGGAATTAGAACTGGCGGGGCGGTTAGAACGTCAATCAGGGCAGCGATTCAGTCTTATTAACTGACTGCAGATACTGCCTATAAGTTATTGAATAGATAGGACTGTCCCAATTTCACATAACGTCGTCATCGTCGAATCACCGGCCAAAGCCAAGACGATCAACAAATACCTCGGAAGCGATTACACCGTGGTCGCCAGCTATGGCCATGTACGCGATTTGCCGTCCAAAGACGGGTCGGTGAAGCCCGATCAGGACTTCGCGATGGAGTGGGAAATCGGCGACCGTTCCGCCAGGCCGCTCGATGCCATAGCCAAGGCGCTGAAGGGCGCAACCCAAGTTATTCTCGCAACCGATCCGGATCGTGAAGGGGAGGCAATCTCCTGGCATGTGCTGGAACTGTTGAAAGAGCGCAAGCTGCTGGCGGACCGTGGTGTCAGCCGAGTGACTTTCAACGAAATCACCAAGAACGCCATTCAGGAGGCGTTCGCCCACCCTCGCGAGATCAATCAGGAACTGGTCGAGGCCTATCTGGCCCGCCGCGCGCTGGATTATCTGGTCGGCTTTACTCTATCTCCGGTGCTATGGCGCAAACTGCCCGGCTCCCGCTCGGCAGGCCGCGTGCAATCGGTCGCATTGCGTCTGATCTGCGAGCGCGAAGACGAAATTCAGATCTTCAAACCGGAAGAATATTGGACGATAGCCGCCTTGATGGCGAAATCAGACGGCCAAACTTTCCCTGCGCGTTTGCATGCGTTGGATGGCAAGACATTGGGCAAATTCGCCCTTCCCAACGAGGCCGCCGCCAAAGCCGCCGTCGCCCGTATAGAGGCCGGCAATTATTCCGTTGCATCGGTCGAGCGAAAGCAGATTCGTCGTAACCCTGCCCCGCCCTTCATTACTTCGACGCTGCAGCAGGAAGCCTCGCGCAAACTGGGTTTCAGCGCCACCAAGACCATGCGTACCGCTCAGCAGCTTTATGAGGGAATCGACATCGGCGGTGAAACCGTCGGCTTGATCACCTATATGCGGACCGATGGCGTTCAGCTCGGCCAAGAGGCAACCCAGCAGACCCGCGCTCTGATAAATTCAGGGTTCGGCGCGAAATATCTGCCCGCCGCCCCCAGAATCTATAAAAGCACCGCCAAGAACGCTCAGGAGGCGCACGAAGCGATCCGCCCAACCGACCTTTTCCGCCGGCCCGAGGCCGTCGCCAAGGGGCTCGATCGCGATCAGCTGCGGCTCTATGAGCTGATCTGGAAGCGCACCGTCGCATCGCAGATGGAAAGCGCCGTCTTCGACCAGGTAACAGTCGATATCATGTCTCACGATCGATCTGTAACCCTCAGATCAACAGGGCAAATTCAGGTCTTCGATGGATTCCTCAAGGTCTATCAGGAGGATCGCGACGACGTAGCCGGCGATGAGGATTCGGAAACGCCCCGCCTGCCGCCATTGGCCGAACGCGATGCGTTGGAGCGCCGCTCGGTGACGCCCGACCAGCATTTCACTCAGCCGCCGCCGCGCTATACCGAGGCGAGCCTGGTGAAAAAGTTGGAAGAACTCGGCATCGGTCGCCCCTCGACCTACGCGTCGATCATGCAAGTTCTGCAAGACCGCGATTACGTGAAACTGGAGCAGCGTCGGTTCATACCCGAAGATCGCGGCCGGCTGGTCACATCGTTCCTGACCAATTTCTTCCGCCGCTATGTCGAATATAACTTTACTGCTGAGTTGGAACAGAAGCTCGACCTGGTGTCCGACGGCAAGCTGGATTGGAAGATCCTGCTGCGCGACTTCTGGAAAGCTTTCGCCGAAACCGTCGACGAAACAAAAAATCTGAAATTCTCCGAAGTCATCACGGCCTTGGACCAGGATTTGGCTCCGCATCTGTTTCAGCAGGTCGGCGATGGCCCCGACCCGCGCGCCTGCCCTGCCTGCGGCGAGGGACGATTGTCGCTGAAGCTGGGCAAGTTCGGCGCCTTCGTCGGCTGCTCGAACTATCCCGCATGCCAATATACCCGCCCGCTGGTAGTTGCGAACGGCGATCAGGCTAAGCAGGAGGGCGAGTCGATCGGTCCTCAGTTATTGGGCGTCGACCCGGCCACGGGCCTGCCGATTACGCTCAGACGCGGACCTTACGGCGCCTATCTGCAATTAGGACCGGCCGGAACAGTCGCACCCGCTCCCGAGCCGGAACCCGAAACCGAAACCGAAGCACCCAAGGCCAAGGGTAAGGCAAAGGCAAAGGCAAAGGCAAAGGCTAAGGTGGTCAAGGAAAAGCCCAAGCGCGTATCGTTGCCTAAGGGTTTGCAGCCGGCCGATGTCGACCTGGCGAGCGCGCTGCGTCTCTTATCGCTGCCGCGAGACATCGGTATCCATCCCGATAAGGGCGAGATGATCACAGCCGGGATCGGCCGTTTCGGTCCCTATCTGAAGCTGGGACCGCGCTATAAGAACCTTGGGCCGGAAGAAGATGTGTTGACCATCGGCCTGAACCGGGCGGTCGATCTGCTGGCCGACGAAGGCGGAGCAGCAGGCGGCGGCGCACGCGGGCTCCTGCGTGCCATGGGCGAACATCCGGTCGACAAAAAGCCGGTGACATTGAACAAGGGGCGCTTCGGACCTTATGTCCGGCATGGCGCTGTTATGGCGTCGCTTTCCAAGAAGCAATCGCCAGAAGAACTGACTCTTGACGAGGCAGTCGCGCTTTTGGCGGCGAAGGCGGCCGCCGGACCGGCCAAAGGCGGCAGGTTCGTCAAGGCCAAGGCGGCCAAGCCGACAAAGGCTGCACCAAAGCGCAAATCGGCGACCGCTTGACCGGACCTAAAAAGCCGCCGCCGTTCCCAACCCGCGAGCAGGTGCTCGAATTCATTCGCGAGAGTCCGACCCCGGTCGGAAAGCGCGAGATCGTTCGCGCCTTCCAGATTACCGGCGATCAGCGACCCGCATTGAAGAAGTTGCTTGCCGAACTCGCCCAGACCGGCGAAGTCGATAAGGGGCGAGGTTGTAAAATTGCGCCGCCGAAAAGGCTGTCAGAAGTCGCCATTGTCGAAATCTTCGCCCTGGACGATGACGGCGATCTGATTTGCCGCCCGATCGAGTGGAGCGAGGCCGGCCCCCCTCCCCGCATTTTGATACGGACGACACAGCGGGGCGCGGGAGATCTGGGCATCGGCAACCGCGCCCTGGTCCAACTGAAGCATCTTTCACCGGATTTCTACGAAGCCCGCCCGATTCGCAAACTGGAGACCGGCGCAGCCCGCATTTTGGGCATTTTCGAGCGGACCGGCAGCACCGCCAAAGTACGTTCGACCGACAAGCGTAACCGCGTGGATTTGACCATTCTACCGCAAAACGAAGGCGGCGCGGCTGTCGGCGAACTGGTCATAGCCGAAGTACTGCCGGCGACGCGCCTGGGATTGCGACAGGCCCGCGTGGTCGCAAGGTTGGGTGACGGGAGTGCGCCGGGGGCAATCAGTCTGATCGCCATTCATGGACGCAGCCTACCCACCCAATTCACCGACGGTGCGGTCAAGGAGGCTGAAGCCGCGACAGTTCCAGACCTAAAGGGCCGGGAAGATCTACGCGATATCCCGCTAATTACCATCGACGGCGAGGATGCCCGCGATTTCGACGACGCGGTGTGGGCTGAACCGGACGCCGACCCCAGCAACGAGCACGGATGGCATCTGATGGTCGCCATCGCCGACGTGTCGCATTACGTGCTCCCCGCCTCGGCATTGGATCGTGACGCCTACGACCGCGGGAACTCAGTTTATTTTCCAGACCGCGTCGTGCCGATGCTGCCGGAAGCTCTATCCAACGGGCTGTGCTCGCTGAAGCCGCACGAGCCGCGCGCCTGCCTCGCATTTCATCTGTGGATCGATGCCAAAGGCCGGCTGATCCGCCACAGGCTGGTACGCGGCCTCATGCGATCGGCAGCACGCCTGACCTATGAGCAGGTCCAGGCGGCGGTGGACGGCGCGCCTGACGACACGACAGGACCACTCGTCGAGCCTATCCTGCGCCCCCTCTACGGCGCTTTCGCGGCCCTACTGAAGGCGCGAACGGAGCGTGGCACGCTGGAACTCGATTTGCCCGAGCGCAAGGTGATCCTGGACGACCAATGCCGGGTCAAGGCGATCACCGCACGCACGCGGCTGGACAGCCATCGATTGATCGAAGAATTCATGATCGCCGCCAATGTCGCGGCGGCGGAAGACTTGGAAGAGCGCAACCAGCCCGGACTGTTCCGAGTCCATGATCGGCCGGACCCGGTTAAACTTGAGGCGGTTCGCCAGTTCATCCAAGGAATGGGACACGGACTGACCCTGGCCAGAGGCCAGGTGATCACCCCGGCTCAGTTGACCCGCCTGCTGACCCAGGCCAAGGAACTGCCCGAGGCGCAGCTGATTTCGGACATCGTTCTGCGGTCCCAGGCTCAGGCTATCTATAGCGACAAGAATATCGGCCATTTCGGTCTGGCGCTCAGACGCTATGCCCATTTCACCTCCCCGATCCGACGCTATGCCGATTTGATCGTGCATCGAGCGCTGATTCGAACATGGAAAATAGGATCCGACGGGCTGACCGAAGCCGAACTGCCCCGCCTGCCCGAGATCGGCACCCATATTTCGATGACCGAACGCCGCGCAGCCGAGGCAGAACGCGAGTCGGTCGACCGTTTCACTGCCGCCTTTCTGGCCGAGCGAATCGGCGCGACCTTCAGTGGCCGGATCAGCGGCGTCGCCCGCTTCGGACTATTTGTCAGGCTGGATGAAACCGGCGCGGACGGGATTGTGCCGATTTCGAGCCTGCCGGACGATTATTATACCCATGAAGAGGCCAAGCACCGTTTGGTCGGCCGCCGCAGCGGCCGGGTCTATCGGCTGGCCGACCGCGTTACGGTCAAGCTTCTGGAAGCCGACGGCATCACCGGAAGCACCGTTTTCCAGATTTTGAGCGATACGGGCAAGGAAGAGCCAAGCCGCCCGCCGCGCCGCAGCGATCCGAGGCGCGGACGCCGGCGATGATCAGTGGGTGGTATCGGGCGGATTATACTTCTCGACGAAGCCGACCATCGCCTTCAGCATCTCAAGCCGCGTCGCCGAGCGCGACAACCAATGATCTTCGCCTTCAAGCCTGACCAGTTCGACCGGCTTGCCTGCACTTTTCAGGGCAGACGCCATATCGGCGCTTTGCTCCGGCGGTACGACAGTGTCGTTCTGCCCGTAAATCAGCATTATCGGAGCATCGGCGTTCTTGGCCTGCGCCTGCGGTGACAGTGCGTTCAAGGCGCTGTCGTCGGGCGATTTTATACCCAGATATGACAGCCAAAAGCGCATTGCCGGGTCGGCATAGTGCTGGGTATCGCCTCGATCTTTGGCCTTCACCGAATACATCATGTCATGCATATCGGTGACGCCGCCATATGAGGCTGCGCAACGATAGAGGCCATGCTGGATCGTAACGCCGGCTAACGCCGCGTATCCGCCGTAGGAGGCTCCGACGATGCACGTGCGCCGGAGATCTATGACCCCCTGCGCTGCGAGGGCCGCGACCCCGTCCGAAATATCAGTTTGCATCTTGCGCCCCCATTCGCCGAACCCTGCGTTGCGGAAGGCCATCCCATAACCGCTGGAGCCACGGAAGTTTGGCTGGAACACTGCGTAGCCACGCACTGCAAATGCCTGCGCCCACCAGTCGAAATGGGCAAAGTCTCGAGCCTCAGGACCGCCGTGCGGCAAGACTACCAATGGGAGATTGTGTGGGGTCACGCCGGGCGGAAGAGTGAGGATTCCTTGTATCGGCAGTCCATCGGACGCACGATAATCGATTATCTGGGTCTTACCGATCATATCGTCGGGAACCCGCGGATAATCGTCTTCTATAGGATCGGCACGGCCCGCCTTGAAATCAACCAGTTGCCAAGTGCCGGATGTATCGCTTCCGGTCACATGCAGCACAACCCTATTCAAATCGGCGCTAACCGACGCCAGAGCGATTGCATGGCCCGGAAACGCTTTGGAAAGGCTTTTATAGTGCCGGTCCAAAGCGGGGTCGAACATGATCGGCTCATTATCGTCGACCGAGACAGCGCCCAGCAGCAAATGAGTCACAGGAGAATGGATCAGGGTCATCGCCTTTCCGGAAGGCAAGAATGTTTCAAGCCGCCCGCTATCGAGATGCAACTCTTCGATTTCGCCGTCGTTTCCTCCTTCTTTCACCAAAACGGTGCCCGGTGAGCGCGACAGGCCCAATAAACTGAAGTTAAAGGGCGAGTTCCCTGTCATTACCGGCTTAGAGGCTGAATCCGGCAGGAAAACCTTCCAGTTTCCATTGTTGGGGTCGTATTCGGATTCGACGACGATCTGTCCCGTGCCGTCCAAAACCCAGCTGCGCAGTGAAGGCGTCCCGCGTGTAACGCGCTGAACCGCCCCGGTCTCAAGATCGACGCGGTAGAGGTCCGCAAATCGCTGTTTGAAAAAGGCACCCTGCCCGTCCATCGAACGTTCAGTCGGGACGACCCCGTAGTAACCGAACCAGCTTCCGTTCTGTTGAACAAAACCGTAGCGACCAAATATTGCCGGGAGATAGTCGGTTGACGAGCGAAGCAGCGGTTTCGTGCTCCCATCCCTCACACTGACAACAATCCCCTGAATGAACTCCTGCTCGGATTCCGCTCTTATGCTCAACCGGGCCGTTCTGTGCATATAAACAATGACATAATCGTTTCCTGCCCATTGGAGGCCGGCAAGTTTGAGGTCGCCGACGGTCGCCCCGGCGATCAATTTCTGCTCGCCCAGCCGTTGCACCGAAAAAAGGCGTTTGTCACCTTCCGTGCTGACCATTGCCAGCATGGTCCCGTCAGGCGAGATCGCAACCGACTCGGTCTTGGGAAGAGAGCCGTAAACTTCGAGCGGTGGGGGTGGGGCTGCCAGGACTGCTACGGGGAAAAGCGGCATCAGAAATCCCGCAAGTCCGATAGCTCGCGCGATTGCGCCCAACATCCCCATTTATGTCTCCCTCTGGTCTTATCTCGCGGCATTCGATGGCCGCATAACCCATTTACGTCAGAAGCGACCGTAACATGCGCTGCCGACATTGACTTAAAAAGCGAAACGCGTATTTTCGCGACCTTCGCAGACCGCTGGACGGTCGCCTACAGGATTCTGGAATTATGGCTAAGCCGTCGACCGTTTTGATCAAGATGATAAGCACCGCCGACACCGGTTACTTCTACGTGAAGAAGAAAAACCCGCGCAAGACGACCGATAAGCTTGAGATGAACAAGTACGACCCGGTCGTGCGCAAGCATGTGCCGTTCCGCGAGAGCAAGATCAAATAGTTTTCCCGCATTGGGGGAATTGAAAAGCCGCCAAATGGGCGGCTTTTTTTTGCCTGGTGCACGGCCAAACAAAGGAGCCGGAACATAACACCTTGGCTTCCATTGCTCATCATGGGCGCTGAATTGGATATTTCATCGATGCTTTCGATGTATTTTCCAGCGCAGTAATTCAATCCTGTCCAGCGTCTTAGGATGGGCGACACAAGTCGGTGAGCAGCCCGGAATCATAATTGTAGCGACCATTTTTGATCCGGTGGATTTTGCTGGAAAGGGGAGCGATGGCGAAGTTTGGCTTAGTAGGTGTGGCGGCGATCGCCGCGGCTGTCGGCCTGGGGGGCTGGCTGCTGATTCACCATTTCACCAAAACAACCACGCCTGCGCCGCAAGTCGCAATACCTGTCACGCCGGGAAGGGTCGCGACCAAGGACATGCCGGTCTATGTCCGGGGTCTGGGAACAGTCCAGGGCTTCAATACGGTCACGATCAAGAGCCGCGTAGACGGTCAGATCACGCAGGTGCTGTTCAACGAAGGTCAGGAAGTGAACGCGGGCGATCCGCTATTCCAGATTGACCCCAGACCCTATCAGGCCAGCCTCGAACAGGCCCAGGCCAATCTACAAAAAGACCAAGCCCAGCTTCAGGGTTCACGCCGCGATCTCGACCGCTACGCCAAGCTGGTCGTCCCCGGCTTTCAAACGCGCCAGAGCTTTGAGGATCAGAAATCGACGGTCGGGCAAGGCGAAGGATCGGTCAAAGCCGACCAGGCGCTGATCGACAGCAGCCAGCTCAACCTGGATTACGCCAATATCCGCTCGCCGATAGCCGGCCGCACGGGGGCACGACTTGTCGATATCGGGAACTTTGTCCAAGCCGCGCAGGGGACGAATCTTGTGACGGTCACCCAGCTGAAACCAATATTCGTTACCTTCACCGTTCCCCAGGAGGAACTGGACCAGATTCGCCAAAATCAGACGCTGGGGCAACTCCCGGTCGTCGCTTATGCCAGCGACGACAAGACCATTCTGGCCGAGGGCAAGCTGACCTTGATCAATAATCAGGTCGACACGTCGACCGGGACGATCCAGCTAAAGGCGACCTTCGACAATGCCGACGAACGGCTTTGGCCGGGAGAGTTCGTTAATGCGCGGGTCATAGTCTCAGTGCGTAAGAAAGCGCTGACTGTGCCGTCGCAAACCGTCATGCAGGGACCGAACGGCGCCTACGCTTATACGATTCAACCCGACAATACGGTCAAGCGGCAGGACGTGGAGGTGGCTGCCACACAGGACGGGCTGGCGGTCGTCGAAAAAGGACTGACCGCAGATGACAATGTCGTCATTGACGGACAATACCGCCTAACCAACGGCAGCAAGGTCAGGACCGACCAGACGCCGCCCGCCAGCTGACGCGCAAAACGAGAATGTGAGACCGTATTCAAGATGAATATCTCGGAAAACTTCATCCGTCGCCCGATCGCGACATCACTTCTGATGATGGGAATCTTGATTTTCGGCTTAGCATCCTACCCGCTGTTGCCGGTCTCGTCGCTGCCGACCGTGGATTTCCCGACGATCTCGGTCTCAGCACAATTACCGGGTGCAAGTCCGGACACGATGGCCTCTTCGGTAGCAACGCCGCTGGAGCAGCAATTCGCCGCGATCCCGGGCTTGGCGCAGATGACGTCGACCAGCGGTCTCGGCTCGACCAGTATCACGTTGCAGTTCGACCTGAACCGCGCGATCGACGGTGCAGCAGAGGATGTCCAGACCGCGATCAATGCCGCCGGCGGCCTTTTGCCCAAGGACCTTCCGAACCCGCCGACCTATAAGAAAACCAACCCGGCCGACCGCGCGATACTGGTCTACGCCATCCATTCCGACGCAATGCCGATCTATAAGGTTGACGATTTCGCCTATACGATCGTCGCCCAGAAACTGTCGACGATCTCCGGAGTAGCCGAGGTCGACATCGCCGGGCAACAGCAATATGCCGCGCATATACAGGTCAATCCCGGTGCGCTGGCCTCCCGAGGGATCGGTCTCGAAGACGTTCATAACGCACTGGCGGCGGCGACCCTCGACGAGCCCAAGGGTAATCTCGAAGGGACGAATCAGCAATTCGCACTCGACACCAACGATCAGCTTTTCAACGCCCAGGCATACCGGAACGTCATTATTGCCTATCGCAACGGCGGACCGGTCAGGCTGAAGGATGTGGGCGATGTGATCGACTCGTCCGTCCTGCCCAGAACCGGCGCCTGGTTTCACGGACAAAGGGCGGAGGTGTTGCTGATCCGGCGACAGGCAGGATCGAATACGGTCCAAGTCATCAAGGACATCAAGGCGATGATGCCCCAGTTGCAGGCCGCTATTCCACCTTCGGTCAAAATCGACCTGGTTTCGGACCGATCCCAAACAGTCAGCGCATCAATCGACGATGTCGAATTCACCTTGGCGCTGACCATCGGCCTGGTCGTGTTGGTTATATTCCTTTTTCTGCGGAATTTCTGGGCAACCGTGATCCCCGGTGTCACCGTCCCTCTGTCACTCGTCGCCACTTTCGGCGTCATGTATGTGATGGGGTATAGCCTCGACAATCTGTCCCTCATGGGCCTGACCGTCGCAGTTGGATTCGTGGTCGACGATGCAATCGTCATGATTGAGAATATCGTGCGCTATATTGAGGAGGGCGATACCCCGTTCGATGCAGCGATCAAGGGGGCGGGTCAGATCGGCTTCACGATCATATCGATCACGCTGTCGCTTTGCGCTGTGTTCATCCCACTGCTGTTCATGTCGGGAATCGTTGGCCGGCTATTCCGCGAATTCGCCGTCGTCGTCACCTCAGCCGTATTGGTGTCGGGATTTATCTCACTGACGCTGACACCGATGATGTGCTCGTTGTTCCTAAAGCACGAGAACAAAGAAAATCGCGGCCGCTTTTACACGACGCTTGAAAATTTCTTCGAGTGGCTGGTCAACGGGTATGACCGGGGCCTTAAAATTGTCTTTCGTCATCAATTCGTAACGCTCTTATCGACCTTGGCGCTGATCGTACTTACCGTCGTGCTCTATATTGTTGTGCCAAAAGGCTTTTTTCCTGAGCAGGACACAGGCTTTGTGTTTGGCCAAGCCGAAGCGCGTCAGGATATTTCCTTTGAAGCAATGTCGAAGATCACCAACCGGTTCACCGAAATTATTGGTCAAGACCCGGCGGTCCAAGCGGTGGTAGCCTTCGCCGGTGCGACCGGCGGCAACGCCAGCGAAAACACCGCACGGATGATGATTCAATTGAAGGATTTCAAGGATCGAGATGTGTCGGCTCAGCAAGTCATCCAAAGACTGAGGCCGAAAGTTGCACAGGTTCAAGGAGCGAAATTCTATCTGCAGGCTGCTCAGGACGTGACCGTCGGCGGTCGGCTGACACAGACCGAGTATCAATACACTCTCTCAGACACAGACACGGAAGAGTTGAACCATTGGGCGCCGCAAATCCAGCAGGGCATGCATAAGCTGCCGGAGCTGCAGGATGTGGCAACCGACCAGCAGATCGCATCGCCGCATATTGCTGTCGATATCGATCGAGACGCCGCCTATCGGCTTGGCCTGTCGCTTTCACTGATCGATCAGACCCTCTATGACGCATTCGGGCAGCGCCAGGTCGCAACGATTTACACTTCGACCAGTCAGTACAAGGTGATCCTGGAGGTCCAACCCAGCTTCCAGGCCGATGCATCCGCACTCTCGAATATTTATATACCAAGCAGTACGGGAACCGAGGTACCGCTAGGTACCGTGGCCCACTTCTCGACCAAGATCGAGCCCCTAACCGTTAACCACCAGGGGCAATTTCCATCGGTGACGCTATCGTTCAACGTAACTCCCGGGGTTTCGCTAGGCGATGCGGTTGCCAAGATTCAGGCACTCCAGGAGCAACTCAAAGTGCCGCAAACGCTTCAGGGCGCCTTCCAAGGCAATGCGCAGGCCTTTCAATCGTCCCTAGCATCTACGCCATTGCTGATCGCGGCGGCGGTACTCGTGATGTATATCGTCCTGGGCATGCTCTATGAAAGCTATATCCATCCGATCACCATTCTGTCGGCCCTGCCGTCAGCCGGTGTCGGCGCACTGATTACGCTTATTCTATTTGGTTACGATCTCAGCGTTATTGCCTTGATCGGCATCATCCTGCTGATCGGCATTGTGCAGAAGAACGC
>PLTD01000172.1 GCA_003165335.1 Rhodospirillales bacterium
GGAACACGGCGTCTATGCGCATCAACAAGGAAGGCCATAAGCTCTCCGGAGTGCGAACTGAACGGAGCCTCAAACCTCCCGAAAATCCTCCGGCTTCAGCCGGGGGAAGATGTTAATGAAAGCCGAGCGTAAAAGCTCAGTGATCGATTTTGGACCAGACCTTGCGCTTAACGCCGTACATGACGCCGCTGAAAGCCGCGAGAAAGATGATCACCCGGGCGCCCAGGCGATGGCGGTCTTCCAGGTGGGGGTCGGACGCCCAGGACAGGAACGTGACAACGTCATGGGCTTCCTGCGCCAGGTTCGCCTTCGTGCCGTCGGCATAGGTGACCCGGTCGTCTGAGAGCGGCGGCGGCATCGCAATCTGATGCCCCGGAAACGCCTCATTATAGTTCATGCCCTTGGCCATCTTCATCCCGGCCGGAGGCGTGTCCTTAAATCCGGTCAGAAGCGCGAAGATATAATCCGGACCATATTCGCGACCGCGCACAATCAGCGACAGATCCTTCGGCAATGCGCCGTTATTGGCGGCCTGGGCTGCCTTTTCGTTGGCGAACGGCGCCTTGAACCGGTCGGACGGCCTGCCGGGTCGGTCCTTGACCTCACCCGTGTCGTCCGGATCGTCCGGTACCGAGACCGAGGCGGCGATCGCCTTGATTTCGGCGTCGCCATACCCGATTCCCGAAAGATCGTGGTAGGCGAGAAGATTCATCGAATGGCAGGCCGCGCAAACTTCGCGGTAAACCTGAAAGCCGCGCTGCAGCGCCGCCCGGTCATAAGTGCCGAACGGACCGTAGAAGCCCCAGTCCTGCTTTGCTGGAACCGGCATCTCCTGAGCGGATGCAGTAACGGCGGCCAGCGCGAGCGCCCCGCCCATCAAGAAGGCACGAAAGCTCGACATTATGCCTTCTCCATCGGCTTTGCGGCGACTGTGGACCCGGCCAGTTTCCCGCCCCCCAACACCGACTCGGCAATGCTAGCCGGCAGCGGCAGGGTCTTCTCGAACCAGCCCAGGAATGGCAGCAGGACCAGGAAGAAGCCGAAGTAATATAAAGTTCCGACCCGGCCCAGGAGGATCCATATCCCTTCCGGATGTTGCGAACCGACAAGACCCAGCAACAGAGAGTCGAATACGAAGAACCAGAAGCACCATTGGTACCAGGGCCGGAACTTTGCGCTGCGCACCTTGGACGTATCGAGCCACGGCATCAGGAAGATCATGACGACCGCGCCGAACATCAGGATAACGCCCAGCAGCTTGTTCGGAACCGACCGCAGGATCGCGTAGAACGGCAGGAAGTACCATTCGGGCTCGATCGAACTCGGAGTGACCAGCGGGTTAGCTTTCACGTAATTGTCCGGGTCGCCCAGATAATCGGGGACGTAGAACACGATCACGGCATAGATCAGCAGAAAGACTGAAACGCCGAACATATCCTTCATCGTATAGTATGGATGGAACGGCAGCGTGTCCTTGTCGCTCTTGGGTTCGATGCCCAGCGGGTTGTTCGACCCGGTGACATGCAGCGCCCAGACATGAAGGAAGACGACCGCTGCAATAACGAACGGCAGCAAGTAATGCAGAGCGAAGAAACGATTCAATGTCGGGTTGGCAACCGCGAAACCGCCCCAAAGCCAGGTTGTGATCGCCTTGCCGACGATGGGAAGCGCGGTGAAGAAGTTGGTGATAACGGTGGCGCCCCAAAAGCTCATCTGGCCCCAGGGCAAAGTGTAACCCAGGAATGCCGTCGCCATCATCAACAGATAGATAACGGCGCCGAACAACCACAGCAGCTCACGCGGCCGCTTATATGAGCCGTAATACATACCGCGGAAGATGTGGATATAGACGACCAGGAAGAACATCGACGATCCGTTGGAATGCAACGTCCGCAGCAGCCAGCCCCCGTTGACGTCCCGCGTGATGCGGTCGACGGAATCGAAGGCCAGATCGGCGTTGGGCGTATATTGCATCGCCAGGAACACGCCGGTGATGATCATGATGACCAGCATCACGAGGGCCAGCGCGCCGAAATTCCAAAGATAGTTGAAATTCCGCGGAGTCGGGAAAACGCCGTACTCCTTCGAGATCATCGTAAAGATCGGGAGCCGGTCATCGACCCAGCGAATCAGCGGGTTCTTGAAGGCGGAAGGGGCTTTTGTATGCGCCATGCGAGCGGTCCTTTTTTCCGTCAGCCGATGCGAACGGTAGTGTCGCTGGTGAAATTATAGGGCGGCACAGCCAAGTTCAGCGGGGCCGGGCCCCGACGCACGCGTCCGGACGTATCATACTGCGACCCGTGGCAGGGGCAACGATAGCCGCCCCAATCGCCGCGATCGTCGCTCGGCTTATTGCCCAGCGGGATGCAGCCAAGATGCGTGCAGATGCCGATGAGCACCAGCCAGGGCGATTTCTTCACTCGCGACTCGTCGGTGGCCGGATCGGTCAGCTCGGAAAGCTTGACGCTTTGCGCCTCGGTAATTTCCTGAGCGGTGCGATGCCGGACGAAGACCGGCTTACCCTGCCACATCGTGACAATGCCCATGCCCTCTACGATCGGCGCCAGATTGACGTCGATTGTCGACAGGGCCAGCGTGTCAGTCGCCGGGTTCATGCTGTCTACCAAAGTCCAGGCGACACCCGCCGACCCGACAGCGCCGATAGCGCCGGCAGCCAGATACAGGAACTCGCGCCGGGTTTGCCCGTCGCCGTGGCCCGTGGATTCTGCGCCTTGGTGCGTGGCGTCGACCATCAATATTCTCCCGAAACCCCGAATGCATCGCCAGAACCGGCCGAACCGCGGTTGATGGACCAACCGAAGTGCGACTAAGAACCCGACGATGGGACCGATATACATGCCGACCATCGCCTTGCAAAGCGGGGCCTGACGACATAGTGTCGCGACCGCTCCGCCGCCCGGTTTTCGTCGTGATCCGCCTGGTCCTGTTTCAACCCGATATTCCGCAGAATGCCGGCGCTATGATGCGTCTCGCCGCCTGTATGGGGATATCGCTCGATCTTGTCGAGCCTTGTGGCTTTCCCCTCGACGATCAGCGCATGAAACGCGCCGGTATGGACTATCTCGCCATGCTCGATCTCGTCCGGCACACCTCCTGGACGGAGTTTCGCAAATCGCCCGGCGGCCGTCTCGTTCTGCTGACGACCGGCGGCAACACCAGTCACGTGGACTTCGCATTCCGCCCTGATGATCGGATCGTGGTGGGACGCGAAAGCGCAGGTGTCCCGGCAGAGGTCCACGATGCGGCGGATGCCCGCATCCGCATCCCGATGCTTCCGGGGATAAGATCAATCAATGTCGCTCAAGCTGCCGCGATCGCGGTCAGCGAGGCGCTGCGCCAAACCGGACAATTTCCATGAACTCCACGCCGACTTACGACCATCTAGCGACGAACGACCAAAAAGCCCGCGCACAAACCTGGTTCAAAGAATTGCGCGATCGGATTTGCGCGGAATTCGAAACGATCGAAAACGAACTGACCGGTACCCATGCGGATTTGGCGCCCGGCCGATTCGAGCGCAAGACCTGGGATCGAACAGCGGAAAACGGCACAGAAGGCGGCGGCGGCGTCATGTCGGTGATGCGCGGACGGGTCTTCGAAAAGGTCGGCGTCAATATCTCGACGACCCACGGCACCTTCAGTCAGGATTTCCGCAAACAGATCCCTGGCGCGGCAGAGACCGGCGATTTCTTCGCCACCGGCATCAGCCTGGTCGCACACCCGCGCTCGCCAAAGGTGCCCACCACCCATATGAACACACGCCTGATCGCCACCTCGAAGAGCTGGTTCGGCGGCGGCGCGGACCTGACGCCGATGGTGCCTCTGCCCGAGGCAAACGAATCCGACACAGACCACTTTCACGGCGCGCTGAAAGCAGCCTGCGATGCGCACAACCCGGATTATTATCGGCGCTTCAAAAAATGGTGTGACGAATATTTCTATTTACCCCATCGCGGCGAGACCCGGGGCGTCGGCGGCATTTTCTACGACTATGTGGCGAACGGTGATTGGGAGAAGGATTTCACCTTTACCCGCGACGTGGGCACAAGCTTCCTCAGCGGCTACGCGCCGATCGTGCGTGAGCATATGAACGAGACGTGGACGGAAGCCGACCGCGACCGACAGCTTCAGAGGCGGGGGCGTTATGCCGAATTCAACCTGCTCTACGACCGTGGAACCGTCTTCGGACTTAAGACCGGCGGAAATGTCGAAGCCATCCTGATGTCCCTGCCGCCCTTGGCAGGGTGGCACTGATCGCTTCGTCCTAGATGCATTTCAGCCGGGCGAGGCATGCAGCCCTGTCGGGCTTAAAATCGGCTGCGACCCACCATCGTTCGAGATCGGTCAATAGCCGCCCAAGGTCAGGGCCCGGCACAATCCCCGCGGATTGGAGGTCCGCGCCCGACAACGGAAATTTCGGCTGAACCCAATCCGCTATGAACCGGCATAACGCCGCCAAAGCTGCCATCTCCGGTTTGCCTGACCGAACATGCGCCAGGATCGCCGCATCCCAAACCCAATCCGCTCGCAACCCGTAAATCGCCTGGCCAAATGCGTGGGACGATATCAATGGCATGCGGTCTTCGACCCGGTCGAGCGAGAGCAAATGGCTCTCGTTCCGGTTGGATAATCTCAGCCGCTTCTTCAGCGCGTCGACCGATTCGCTCGAAAGCGGCCCGGTCAGGGCTGCAAGCCGCCGCAGTGGATCGGCGGCCATGCCCAATTCACCTTCAATCGCCACTAGGCGGGACAAATCATCGACCCGAGTCAAAGCGGGTGCCGCGTGGGCCATCACACCTGCATCGATCATCGCCTGCCATACCGGGGCCGCGGCAGGCGCGCGCAGCGTCTTGAAAATCTCGATTTGCAGCCGTTCGCCCGACAGGCGGTCGATCATCCCGGCCAAACGGGTACAGGCGGCCAACCCCTCGCTGTCCAGCGCACCGCACCCGTACCAGGCATGGAAGCGGAAAAACCGCAGAATACGCAGCGCGTCCTCGACAATGCGCTTTTCCGGATCGCCGATGAAACGGACCCGGCCGGCCTGCGCGTCGGCCACGCCGCCAAAAAAATCGGTAATCGTCCCCTCACGATCGGCATAAAGCGCGTTCATCGTAAAATCGCGCCGAGAAGCATCCTGACGCCAGTCATCGGTAAAGGCGACGACGGCATGCCGTCCGTCGGTTTCGACATCGCGCCTGAGCGTCGTGATCTCGAAATGGCGACGCTCGACAACCGCCGTCACCGTGCCGTGAGCGATGCCAGTCGGAATGGCTTTGAGCCCCGCGCCCTCTACAGCTTTGATCACAAGGTCCGGCCTAGCCGGTGTTGCGACATCGACATCGGCGACCGGTCGACCCAGCAGACCGTCGCGTACGGCGCCGCCGACAAACCGAAAGACGATCCCCGCGCAATCAAGGGCCGCGATCAAGGTTTGCGTTGCTTTCGCGTCGAGCCAGGATCGCTCGATCAACTCGACGCTGTTTGCCGAGGCGACCGGTTCGGTCATCTGCCGAGAATTTCAGCCAGATTGACCAGCATTCCGGCCGTCGCCCCCCAGATATGCCGCTCGGCATAGGGAAAGACGTAGAAATGCCGCATCACGCCCTGAAACTCATAGCTGTCGCGTTTGCGGTTTGCCGGGTCGAGGATGAAGGCAAGCGGCACCTCGAAAGCCTCGTCGACCTCGTTCGGGTCGATGGTCAAGGTAAAGGGCGGTTGAACCAGTGCGACGACCGGCGTGACAGTAAAGCCGGTGCGCGTCACATATCTGTCAAGCCTGCCGACCGGCTCGATGTAATCGCGGCTGAGGCCGATTTCTTCCTCAGTCTCGCGCAAAGCGGTCGCAAGCTCGTCGGCGTCCCCCGCGTCGACACCGCCGCCGGGAAAGGCGATCTGTCCGGCATGGCGCGCGAGGTGAGCCGTGCGGCGAGTCAGTAAAATAGTAAACCCGTCGGGCCGATCGACAAGCGCGACCAGCACGGCGGCGGCGCGCAATTCCGTCAACGGAACCAACCCGGGATTAAGATCGTCGTCACCCCGATGCCGCCCGCCTGCGCGATCCGGGCCGAGAGCTCGTCCGGCAAATCGGCGGCGAATATCGCCCTTGGTCAGGCCGACGACCGGCGATGCTAGGTCGCCGCCGCCAGGTCGGTCGGCGGAAGGCTGCCCAATGGGAAGAAGGTCTGTTCGCTCCATACGCCCAGCTCAATTCCTTGCGGCGTTTGCCGTTCCTCAGCAAGCTCGACCAGTTCGTAAAACACAGCACGCCCGATGCGCGCCTCAAGCCGGTCACGAATCAGGATATAGGGCGCGGGGACATCGCTCAACTCGCCCCCGGCGGCCCGAGCATGTGCGACGCGAATCGGATGATCGGCATCGGCCGTCACCCACTCGTCCAGATTTGTGCGAAAGGACAATTTCATGTCCCGGCCCGCGCCATCGGCACGAACCTCGACTGCAACGAACGGCACATCCTCGACTGTGATGCGACCACGTTCGGCCGGGGTTATCAGCCAAAAATCGCCGGCATCGTCCCGCTTTAGAACCGTCGCAAACAGTTTGACCAAGGCAATTCGCCCGATCGGCGAACCGTGATAGAACCATGTGCCGTCGCGCGCGATCCGCATATCGTACGCTTCGTCGGGCCTGTCGTCCGTGGGAACGCCGGGCCCGGCCGGGAAGGGAAGACTTCCTGGTGCAGAGATTTTGTCCATACTCATGCTCGCTCTAATATGACTAGATTAAGGTGAGGTCGATGAGGGTGGAAGGGAAGGATCAGAGTTTATGAGTTTGACCGATACACACAGCCCTGCCGCGGCGGACGTCGAAGCCCGCCAGCTGGTCGCCCGAATTGAGGCGGCAGCCGACAGGCTGAAGTCGCTGCGCAGCGGAATTGGCCGGGTCATTTTCGGTCAGGAGACGGTGATCGAGCAAACCTTGATCAGCATCCTGGCTGGCGGCCATGTGCTGTTGATCGGCGTGCCCGGCCTAGCGAAGACCAAACTGGTGGAAACACTGGGCATCGGGCTTGGCCTCGATGCCAAGCGCATCCAATGTACCCCCGACCTGATGCCAGCCGATATTTTGGGCTCGGAAGTATTGGAAGAAGCCAGTGACGGGCGGCGCGCCTTCCGCTTCATCCCGGGCCCGGTCTTTTGCCAGCTCTTGATGGCCGACGAAATCAACCGTGCCAGCCCGCGCACCCAGTCAGCCTTGTTGCAGGCAATGCAGGAGCGTCGGGTTTCCGTCGCCGGAGCCGACCGGCCGCTGCCCGCGCCATTTCACGTGCTGGCCACCCAGAACCCGTTGGAACAAGAGGGCACCTATCCCCTGCCCGAAGCGCAGCTCGATCGGTTCCTGATGCAGATCGACGTGGGGTACCCGGATCTGGGCGCCGAACGGCGGATGCTGATCGAAACCACGGGGGCCGTCGACACAAAGCCTTTGGCGGTAATGACAGCGAACGAGTTGATCGAGGCACAGCATCTCGTGCGCCAGGTGCCGATCGGCGAGCGGGTAGTGGAGGGAATCCTGACACTGGTTCGCGCCGGCCGGCCCTTCGAAAGCGATCAAGCCGATATCCGCAAGCATGTCGCCTGGGGTCCGGGTCCGCGCGCCAGCCAGGCGCTGGCTCTCGCCGCCCGCGCACGCGCGTTACTCGACGGACGCCTGTCCCCCTCGCTCGACGATGTTGTAGCTCTGGCGCGTCCAGTCTTGCGTCATCGTATGGCTTTGTCTTTCACGGCGCGCGCCGATGGCGTCAGCCTCGATGGCCTAATCGACGCGCTGGCCGCGCGGCTCGGCTAGTTCAAGCCCGTTTTGGCCTATTCATCCGATCAGAAGCCCGGCGGGCCAACGCCGGCGCGCAATCCCGACCTTGGCGTCAAACTGGGCTTGGGCGCCGAGGCGCTAGGCGCACGCCTGCCGCCTTTGCTGGTGGCGGCCGAACGCGTCGCGGAGACTGTCTCCCCCGGCGCACACGGACGCCGACGTGTCGGTCAGGGTGAAAGCTTCTGGCAATTCCGCCCCTACCAGACCGGAGACACGATCGAGCGAATCGACTGGCGGCAATCGGCAAAAGGCGATCGTCTCTATATTCGCGAAACGGAATGGGCCGCGGCGCAATCGGTCTATCTGTGGCGCGATTCGGGGCCCGGCATGGCCTATCGCTCGAACAGCGTCCTGCCCACCAAGCGCGAGCGCTGCGACCTGCTGCTCCTGGCTCTGGCGGCTTTGCTGATCCGCGGCGGCGAACGAATCGCATTGCTGGGCGGCGATCGCAACCCGGCTTCGGGCCGCGGCGCGCTGAATACGGTGCTTGCGGGGCTTGAGCGCGATACGCCGCTCGCCGCGGCCGGTCGCGCGGTGCCGCGCAATGCGACGCTCGTCCTGTTCGGCGACTTTCTCGATCCGATCGAGGATATAGCCAGAAGCTTCGAGCGGGTGGCGACCAACGGGGTCGCGGCACAGTTGGTCCAGGTTCTCGATCCGGCCGAAATGGCGCTCCCCTTCAACGGTCGCGTGCGTTTTCGTGAAATGGCCGAATCGGCCCCAGCCGACAGCGATGCGCTCATCCCCCGAGTCGAGGCGATCAGGCCTGCCTATCTGGAGGCGCTCGAGCGCCAGCAGTCGGCGCTGAAAGAACTGGCGCGGTCACGCGGCTGGGAATTTCAGGTGCATAGTACCGACGCCCCCCCTGAAGAGCCATTGCGCATGCTTCACACCCGGCTGGCTGCCCGGCGGGGCATTCTGGACGACACGCCATGATCGGTTTTGCAACTCCGGCGATCCTCGCTGCGCTGGCTCTGCTGCCGGCGATCTGGTGGCTGCTGCGCATTATCCCGCCCGCCCCCAGGCTGATTCGATTCCCGGCGATCCGGCTGTTGCGGGATCTCGTGCACCGCGAAGAAACACCCGCCCGCACACCTCTGTGGCTGATTCTGCTGCGTCTGCTGCTGGCGTCATTGCTGATTCTCGCACTGGCAGGCCCGATCCTGCGCCCTAGCACTCTGCCGCCCGGACGCGGCCCCGAGGTGATCGTGGTCGACACCGGCTGGGCCGCCGCGAATAACTGGGCGGCCATAAAGACGGCGCTGCTCGCCGAAATCGAGCGTGATCAGCGCGCTGACATGACCGTCGTATTGGTCCCGACCGCCCGGGGCACGACCGGCAATCCGGTCGATGCGCTGGGTCCGATGCCGGCAGCCGAAGCTAAGCGCACGGCGGAAACGCTCGAACCGATGCCCTGGGTGGCTGAGCGCGCAGCTGCTGCTCAAATCCTCACTCGCTTCGACGGCCGTTCCAGTGCGCTGTGGCTCTCCGACGGAGTGGCCAGCGACGGAAGCGATCTTTTGGCCCGAACTGTCGCAGGTTTCTCGGCGCCGCGGGTCCGCACGCCCGGTCGCGCCAGTCTGCCGCAACTGCTGCTTCCGCCCGATGTCGGCGCCGATCTCGTGCTCAAGGTGCGTCGCACCGAAGCGGCACCGGCCTTGCCCATAACCCTCGTCGCACGCGGCGACGACGGACGCGTTCTGGGAGAAGCCACGAGCACATTCGACGCAAACGAAACGACCGCGCCGATCCGCTTCGACCTTCCCAGCGAGGTGCGAAATGCTATCGCCCGGATCGATCTGGGCGGCATCCACGGTGTAGGCGGGACAGTTCTGCTGGACGAACGCTGGCGCCGTCGCCCGGTCGCTATCGTGACTCCGCCCGCCGGCGAGGATCCCAGCGTCCTGCTCAGCAGCAGCTTTTATCTTCAGCGTGCGCTGCAGCCCTTTGCCGAGGTGCGCACCGGCGATCTGGCAACATTGCTCAAGGGATTACCGGCCGTACTGGTTCTGACCGACGCCAGCATTGTGACGCCCGGCGACCGGCGTTCGCTCATCGACTGGGTCGCCAAAGGCGGCCTTCTGCTGCGCTTCGCCGGTCCAAAGCTCGCCGGTGCAGATCCGACCGACAGTGACGAGTTGCTACCAACGGCTCTGCGCACCGGCGGCAGGTCGCTTTCGGGTGCCATGTCATGGACAGTGCCGGCCGCCCTCTCGCCCTTTCCTGCGGGCAGCCCGTTTTCGGGACTGGAGATCCCTAAGGAAGTGACCGTATCGCGCCAGATTCTGGCCGAGCCGGGGCTCGATCTCGACCGTAAAGTCTGGGCGCGATTGGCCGACGGCACGCCGCTCATCACTGCGGACAAGCGGGAGGCCGGTACAGTCGTGCTGGTTCACACAAGCGCCGATCCCGGCTGGTCGAATTTGCCGCTGTCGGGTCTTTTCCCACAGATGCTGCGGCGGATCGTTGCTTACAGCGCCGGCGTCAGCCGGGCCCCCGACCACGGGACGCTGGAGCCCTATCGCGTGCTGGACGGCTTTGGGCGGCTGGGTGCCCCTGGCGGGGCCGCGGCGGCTATCGCGTCCGACAGGTTCGACAATACATTGCCCGACCCGCAGCATCCGCCAGGCTATTACGGCGAAACCGATTCGCGCCGGGCTTTCAATCTCACCCAAGTGCTGAATTCGGTCGCGCCGCTCGATGAGTTCCCGGCGCGGATCGATCGGCAGGACTATTCGGCGCCTGGCGAAGTTTCCTTGGCGCCATGGGTGTTGGGTGCGGTGCTGGCGCTGGCTGCAATCGACACGATCGTCGCGTTGTGGCTTGGCGGGTCCCTACCCAAACTGCCCTGGTCGCTTAAGCGCTTCGGACGGCAGGCAGCCGCCGGACTGGGCATTCTGCTGGCTCTGTCTTCCGTGTCGTCTCTTGCCGCACCCGACCCCGAAACTCCCGACGCTCGCGCTGCTGAAGCTGCGGCCCAGGTGACGCTGGGCTATGTCGCAACCGGAGATGCCGCAACCGACCGAATCAGCAAGGCAGGGCTTCAAGGGCTGGCGCATCAGCTGATCATGCGCACCTCGATCGACCATGCCGCACCGGCTGCCGTGAACCTCGAAACCGACGAATTGTCGGTCTATCCGCTGCTCTATTGGCCCATCTCCTCTTCAGCCCAGCCTTTGTCGGACCAGGCGAAGGAAAAGCTCAACCGCTATCTGTCGACCGGCGGGATGATCCTGATCGACACCCGCGCAGGCGCGGGTGATTCGCGCATCGATCTGGGCAAGCTGATTCAGGGAATCGACGTGCCGACCCTGGCCCCAATCCCACCGGGCCATGTTCTGACCAAATCATTCTATCTGCTGGATGAATTTCCCGGTCGAGTGCCGGGCGGCGAGGTCTGGGTCGAACGCGATCAGGATGCACGCAACGACGGCGTGTCCTCGGTGGTGGTCGGCAGCGCCGATTGGGCCGGCGCTTGGGCAATAGACAACGGCGGACTGCCGCTGTTCAGCCTGTCGCCCGGCGGGGAGCGGCAGCGCGAATGGGCCTATCGTTTTGGCGTCAATCTCGTGATGTACGCGCTCACGGGCAATTATAAGTCCGATCTGGTTCATGCACCCTTCATCCAGCAAAGGCTGGGTCAATGACGGCTGCGCTCAATCTGGCCTTTGCGCCATTGCTGCCATGGTGGGTTCTGGGGCCTCTGATCATCTTTGCAGCCATTGCCATAGCCATGGCGTTTCTCGGACGCGGACGCGGACGATGGTGGCGGCTGGTCCTGCTGAGCGCAATCGCCCTGGCGTTGTTTCAGCCCTCGATCGTAAAGGAACAGCGCGAGGCTTTGAAAGATGTCGCGGTCGTCGTCGTCGACCGGTCGCCCAGCCAGCATTTCGCTGGCCGCACCGAACGGGCGGACGCGGCGGTGACCGCGCTGAAGGCCGAGCTTGCGCGCTTCCCCGACCTCGAAACCCGCGTAGTCGAAAGCGACACCAGCCCGATCGGCGAAGAAACCGATCTTTTCGGGCCGCGCACCGACGCATTGTCGGACGTGCCGCGCGACCGGCTAGCCGGTACTTTCTTTGTGACCGACGGCCAGGTCCATGACGTGCCGCGGCTATCGGCCTTGGGCCATCAGGGACCAATCCACGTGCTGCTGACCGGCCGGCGTGACGAGCGCGACCGGCGAATCGAGATCGTCGATGCGCCCGGCTACGGGATCGTCGGCAATACGGTGACGGTCAAGCTGCGCGTCGTCGACGCCAATATCCCCGACGGCGGACCGATCCCGGTTACTGTAACCCAGGACGCAGGTGCGCCTCGGACGGTAACGACCGCGGCGGGCAATGAACTGTCGGTCGAAATTCCTATCGCTCACGGCGGCCCGACGACGGTGGAACTCGAAGCAGCACCGGCCGAGGGCGAGCTGACCCTCACGAATAACCGGGCGGTCGTGGTGATCAACGGCGTGCGCGAACGGCTGCGCGTGCTCCTGATCTCGGGCGAACCCCATGCCGGAGAGCGGACTTGGCGCAACCTGCTCAAGGCGGACCCCTCGGTTGATCTGGTGCATTTCACCATCCTGCGCCCGCCGGAAAAGAACGACGGGACGCCCTTCAACGAATTATCGCTGATCGCCTTCCCGATTGCCGAACTGTTCGATGTCAGGCTGCACGAGTTCGACCTCATCATCTTCGACCATTATCAGCAGATGCTGCTGCTCCCTGAATATTATTCCAATCTGGCCAACTATGTCCGTAAGGGCGGGGCTCTGCTCGAAGCAAGCGGGCCGGGCTTCGAAGGCAATGCCTCACTGTTCCGCACCGCTTTGCGCGATGTCTTGCCGGGCTCGCCGACCGGTCGGGAAATCGAACAGCCTTTCAAGCCGACCGTCACCGAACTTGGAGAGCGCCATCCGGTCACCACAGACCTGCCGGGGGACAAGGTTGGCGGATCGCCGGATTGGGGACGTTGGTTCCGCCAGGGCGAGGTCGACCCTGTGGATTCCAGCAGCAATGTCGTCATGACAGGCGCGGAAAATAAGCCGCTCCTGCTGCTGTCCCATGCGGGCGAAGGCCGAGTCGCACAGCTATCGAGCGACCAGATCTGGCTGTGGTCGCGCGGTTTTGAGGGTGGGGGACCGCAGGCAGAACTGCTTCGCCGGTTGGCTCACTGGCTGATGAAAGAGCCTGAACTCGATGAGAACCAGCTAAACGCCAGCGCCAAGAACCGGCAGATCACCATCGCACGGCGCGCTCTGGAGCGGCCGTCCCAGCCGGTCATCGTGTCGGTGACGAACCCCGAAGGCACTAGCAGGCAGGTGACACTCGAAGAATCCGGCCACGGCGTCGCCCGTGCGACCATCCCGGCTGATTCAATCGGCCTTTACAAGGTAAACGACGGTGAACGTTCGGCCTTTGCAGTTATCGGCTCGATCGACACGCCCGAATTGCGCGACGTCCTGACAACGGAAGACAGGTTAAAGCCAGTTGTAACCGCCAGCGGCGGGGTCTTCACTTGGCTGGCCGACGGCGACAAGCTGGATATTCGCCGGGTCGATGCCGACGGTCCTACCGGCGGACGCAGCTGGATGGGGCTGCGCCGTAACGGCCAATATACCGTGCGCGGGGTTAAAGAGACGCCGCTTATGCCGGTCGCGGTTCTGCTGATATTGCTGGGCGGAACGCTGGGTCTGGCCTGGTTCCGCGAAGGGCGCTGACGGCGGATGCCGGTTCAGCGTTGGACCCGAATCAGGAGTGGCGGGTCTGCCAGAAGAAGAAGGCGAGGATCACGACAATCATGATGATCCAAAGCGGGTCTGTGTGCATCGTGGGCCTCAGGGTAAAATCTATCGCCGATGCTTAGACCAGCGCCGGAAGCTGCGTCAACGGCCACTGCGCCGCACCCGCCGCTTTCAGGGCGGCTGCACCGCAACCTGTTCAGCGAATCAGGCGAAGAAGCTACTCGGCGGCAATGGCATACTCCTGCGCATCTGGTGCCGGCGACAGGAATTCGCCAGGCATCGCACCTGTGCTGGTGACGCCCTCGAAAGTAACCACACCGTTGACCATCGTCAGCCGCATCGGCGCCGGTGCGCGCGTAAAGCGCCATGAAACGCCTCCCTCGCCGTCCGGTACATCGAAGCGCTTTTCGACCGGCCGCCGTTCGACTTCGTTCAGATTGAACACCGTAATATCCGCGCGATTGCCCACTTTCAGCACGCCGCGACCGGCAAGGCCGAAAAATGCGGCCAGCTTTCCGGTCAGAACATGCACTGCCTGTTCGATGGTCATGCGCTTTTCGTCCCGGACATAGCGGGTCAGCAGCAATGTGCTTTCCCCGCCGCCGCACAGCATCTGTAGATGCGCCCCGGCATCCGACACAGCCCCAACAGTCTTCTCGCGTGTCATCATATGGACCGTAAGGTCCTCATTCTTCGGGAAGGGCGACATGTGAACGGTGGAACGCGTCCCATTCGCCAGCAGCCAATCCGCCATGGCGTCGGATCGGTGTTGCTCGCGGCTGTCGGCATATTCCTTCAATGTGATGCCGATTGGGCCGACACCGTTTTGGGAGTCCAGCAGATGGAGGTCCTGCGGGTTGTTCATCGGCGAATGTTTCCAGGCCTTATTGTCCCAGGAATCGCGCGCCCGCGCCCGCCATTGGGGGTCGGACAAAAGCCGGACCTTTTCCCCGTGACTCGGCGCCAGGACCACCTCGTGCCAGGCATAGTCGTTCGACTGGGCAAAGATCAGCGAGCGGTAAAAGCTCAGTGTACTGGTGGGTGAGACATGAAATACGCTGGGCCAGATGTCGAAGCCTTCGCGCAGCATGCGGCGAACCCGTTCCTGCAGCGGACCCAGCGCGTCCTTCTGGAAGTCGAGCGTTGGAACCGCACCGTTGACCAGCATGCGCAAACCGCGGCCGCGGGTCAGTCGCTCCAGCCGTTCGAGCGACTGAGGGGCCGTCTTGCGCATGAAATTATCGATAACGACCTGATAGGTCGCGCCGGGAAAACGCTCCAGCACGGCGAACAGCGCCTCGAATTCGGCATCGTCGGCAACCAACGTCGGGACCGGGCGATTATTGCCGTCGTGGTCGAGCATATTGTCGGACATGCCCAGCGCACCCGCGGCCAGCGCATCCTCGAGCAGGGCCGCCATTCGGGCAATCTCTGCCGGTGTCGCCACACGGTCCCATGCCTCCAGCCCCAAGACCGCGAGGCGGATTGCGATGTGGCCGACATAGGAGGCGAAATTCGCCGGCAGTCGGACCTTCTCTGCCATCGACCGGCGATACTCGGACCATAGCTTCCAATCCCAGGGTAGCAGCTCGACGAAGGGCTTTTCGGGAATGTCTTCGAAGAAGGAAAAGATGCGCACCATTTCCCGACGCGCTTCGGGGTCGGACGACACCGGCGCGGCGCTGAAGCCGCAATTGCCCGAGATGATGGTAGTGACGCCGTGACCCGGCAGGGGATCGAGATCCGGCTGCCACCACATCGGCGCGTCGTAGTGCGTGTGCGATTCGATGAAGCCTGGGGAAACGAAACAGCCGGACGCGTCGACCACGCGCTCGCCCGCTGGCTTAAGATCCGGACCGATCTCCACGATCTCGGCGCCGCAAATTCGAATATCCGAAATGAATGGCGCAGCGCCGGTACCATCGACGATGGTACCGCCCTTGATCAGCGTATCGGGCATCATATTCCTCCGGTCGAACGCTTATTGTCATGCACGCCGTCGCGCACAGAGACATTACATAAAATGTAACATCCGGTCGGGCCACGAACAATGCAACGGCCTCTATCTCAGATCCGTGAGTATTCGGCTCGCTGTCGGTCGCCTCGCTAAAATGATCCGATCGGGCCTTAAGGCCTACCTAAAACCGGCTGGGACCGAACGAAACCCGCATACTGCCCATCAAAGCTGACGCGTTGTGGTCGAAACTAGATGAATAACCGCAGTCAGGAACCTTAATATGCGACCCTAAGGGCGGCGCGCAGTCTTGCTCTTCTTCGGCAAGTCTGACAGCCGAAGATTGAGGCGGCAGCGCACAACCTGTGAGCAGAGAAGCCAAAACCGCCGCTCCAAAAATCTTGGTCATGACATACTCCCCCTTTATTGCGTTTCGGGGATAATATTACAGCTCTTTGGGCAACGCGAAAATAATGATCGTCGGCGCGCCGGTCGTATTCCAAATCGTGCGCGAGGCGCTGCCGGAGGTAACAGCCAAGTATTGCCTGCCGGCCACGGCATAGCTGGAAATCCCGCCGCCGACCGCACCTCCGGTGTTGAATTCATAAAGCACTTCGCCCGAGGTCGCCCGCATCCCCCAGAAGGCGCCGGACGGCGAACCTGTGAAGACCAAACCGCCGGCTGTGGGCGTCAGCCCGGCAACCATCGGCCCATCGATATGGCGGGACCATTTCACTGCTCCGGTCGCTGCGTCGAACCCGTGGATCCAGCCTGTCGCCTGATCCACCGGATCGAACTTCAGGCTGCCGCCGAAAGTGCTGCCGGCAGATGTCTGCGTCTTGAATACGCCGCACCAATCGACCGAATTGACAAACAGCATCCGGCTGTTGGGATCGAACGCCGGACCGTTCCACTCCGCCCCGCCCAGCGTACTGGGGCAAACCCGCATTTCGACACCGGGTACCAAGGGCGTATCGGTGTTCAAATGACTGTCGATCTCGGATTTGGAAATGAGTTTTTTCTTATCGCGGTCATAGACATAGAGCCACCCGTCTTTGCTGGCGACGGCCATGAATTTATGATTGCCGATCTCATAGATCGCAGGCGCCGCGGCCGTGTCCCAGTCATGGGTGTCGTGCGGCACCTGCTGAATATACCAATCCAGCTTGCCGGTGTCGGCGTTCAGCACGACCACCGAGTCGGTGTAGAGGTTGTCCCCGGGCCGCAAACCCCCATCCATATCGGCGCCGGGATTGCCGATCGGCACATACAGCTGTCGCGTGCGCGCATCGACAGTAATGCTGGTCCAGGACGAGCCGCCGCCCTGCTCTGTGCCCTTGGCCCAGGTCTGCGCTCCGGGCTCTTTGCCGGTCGGCACGGTATTGAAGGTCCAGGACAGCTTCCCGGTCTCAACATCGAAGGCATAGATATGGCCGGTGGCGCCGCGATCGGCTCCGCCCTGACCGGCAAAGACCTTGCCACCGAAGGCGACCAAGGCGCCGTTGATATTATAGCCGTGCAGGCTGTTGGCGACCCAAGTGTCCCACAGCAGCGCGCCCGTGGCAGCGTCCAGCGCGATGATATGCCCGTCAGACGTGCCGCGCAGAACCTTGCCCTCATAAAGCGCAACCCCGCGGTTGACCGGAAGCCCTTCTCCTCCTGGTGGCGTATAGATGTGTTGCCAGATTTTCTTGCAGGTCGCCGCGTCGATCGCGAAGGTGCTGTGCGTCGTCGTTACATAAAGCCGCCCCTGATAAATCACCGGTGACGCCTCAAAGCTACCGGTATCGCCTGTCTGGAAAACACAGGCAGGGACAAGATGCTTCACGGTGTCGAGGTTGATTTGGCGAAGCGGCGAATATCTCTGCCCGGTATAGTCGCGATTATATGTCAACCAGTCGCCGTCATCCGGCTTTGCAATGTCGTCGTCGGTCGGACCGGTTCCGCTGGATCGCCCGACGAATTTCGGCTCGGCTGGCAAAACCGGTTCAGGACCTGTCGCCACCTTGGCCTTGGCAACCGGATCGATGGTCAGCGTCGCACTTCCCGGAATGAAGCCGTTGGCGCTGAGGACAAAGGCCGTCACGCTGGCGTATTGGGCGGGCGTCAGAGTGCCGATACCGTTGATCGGCATGGTCGTGGTTATCTGCTTATACAGTTCGGCGGCCGAGTGGCCGGTCCAGCGCGCCTCGAACGTCGGGCCGGCAAGGGGCGGTGCACCGCCGCCGCGCAAAGCCGATCCGTGACAGGTCGAACAGCGATCCGCATAAAGGGCGGCGCCGGGCGAAAGCTCCGGCGCGGACTGGTCCGCCCGCACCGACCCGGCAGTAAGCGCCCATCCGACGGCTGCGAGTAAGATTGCGGCCGCACGCAATCGCGGCGCCGCACCCAGCCGCCAGGTCAGAACGACTCCGGCCGCCAGCAGGGCCGATGCGGCAAGAAAGGCACCATGGATCCCGATCGTGACGCGGAACGGGTAGACCGCGAGCGGATTGAGAAAATCCGCCAGATAGAATGTCATGAACATGAATCCGAGCGCCTTGCTGCGGATATGCAGCGGTGCCTTGGCGAGCAGGAGGCCGCTGACATAGGGGTTGATCATCCCTCCGCCGCCGCCGCACAGCATGGCTCCGACAGCAATCGGCACCAGATTGTGACTAAGACCGATGATCGCAAAGCCGATAGCCATCAGTCCTATCAGCAGCAGCCGTGTCGCCCTTCGGCCGAAGCGCAGGAATATCTGCCCGAACAAGCCGCCCACTATGCCGCCGGCCAACACGCCGGACCCGATCACCAGCGACCGGACGATCGGGTCGGACACTCCGTCGCCCGCAAGCAGGAAGGTGAGTTGAACCGAGGTCATGAAATAAGCGAGGAACAGAGCCGCCACCAGAAGATAGATAGGCCACAGCGCCAGGATCGCTGACCAATCCGTTCGGAACGACTGGGTGCGCGGCGCGGCGCTTTTCGGGATCGACAGAAGGGCCAGCAGCAGGATCGGCAGGGCAATCAGATAGAGCGCGAAGGGCGCACGCCAGCCGCCCATCTTCGCCAGCGTCCCGCCCAGGAGCAGCATAGTGACGCTGACCGCGCCGGCGACACCGGCCTGATAACCGAGGATCCTCGCCCGCGCCTTTTCATCGAACCAGGTTCCAAGCAGGGTCAGGCTGCAATTGGAAATATGCGCGACCGCCACTCCCAACAGAAAACGCGAGACCAACAAGCCCCACAATCCGGGGACTACAAGTCCGGCCGCGCCTGCCAAGGCATAAATCAGTAGCGCGGCAAATAGCGTCGGGCGCACACCCAGCCGATCGATCGTGAATCCGCCGACGGCGCCACCCGCAACAACACCCATGCCGGGGGTTGTCATGATCATCTGCGCGGTCATCGTGCCGCCTTGAGCACCAAAATGCGCTGCGACCAGTGGAAGAGCGGGGCCGATTGCGGCGAACATCAAGGCCATTCCCGGCGCGCTGGACAGCAGGACGGCAATCGCTGCCCGCCGTTGCCACACGCCAAGGTTGGCTGCCGGTCCCGTTTGCCCCACTTGATCGCCCACGGTTTCCCCCGAATTTTAGCGCCGGCCGTCATTGACGCAGTTAAGACCGGACCTTAAGAATCTTATAAAAGATTGAATCCGCACAAACAATCACAGGCTCTGCGGGGTTACCGCGAATCGCAGCGAGGGGTCAGGGGAATATGGGACAACTCGACGGTAAAATAGCGCTGGTAACTGCCGGCGGTGGCGGCATCGGTCAGGCCACAGCGTGGTTGCTGGCGGAACGCGGAGCATCAGTCATAGCTGCAGACATCGATGCTGCGGGACTGGATGAAACCGTGCGCCACAGCCCCGCGCCCGACCGGCTCAGCACCATCGTCGCCGATGCGACCACTCTGCAAGGCGCGCAGTCGGCCGTAGCGGCGGCTAAAGCGAAATTCGGCGGCCTATCGATCCTGGTCAATGTCGTCGGAGGCAGCAAACCCGGGAAAACCGTCGTCGATCTGACTCCTGAAGAATGGGATGGCTGGGTCCGTCTGAACCTCACCTCCGCATTTCTGATGTGCAAGGCAGCGCTTCCTGTCATGGCGGCGTCGGGCGGCGGCTCGATAGTCAACATCTCGTCGGGCGCATCGGAATGCCTCACGACATCGCCGCCATGGTCGCCTTCCTGTCCAGCGACGACGGAGCATTCGTGAATGGTGAATTGATCAATGTCCACGGCGGCCACAAGGCCGGAATCTAAAGCCTAAGGAGACGAAAAGATGCTTGCGGATGCTATAAAAAATGGCGCGAACTGACACCCCGCAACGAGCGCCCGCGCGTTGGCGTCGAGGACAAGCT
>PLTD01000109.1:0-10505 GCA_003165335.1 Rhodospirillales bacterium
TGGATCCACGCCGAGAGGTTGGTGCATAAGCTCAATGCCTTCACCGACCTGCATCGTGCCGCCCAGCAGCGCGTGCGCGGCCTCATCTGGTGGTACTATCGCGACCTCAAGGCCTATCAGTCCGAGCCCACGCCACGGCGCAGGGCTGAGTTGCGGGCCCGCTTCGATCGAATCTTCAAACGCCGGACCGGCTTCGTCACCCTCGACCGATTGCTCGCGCGCCTCCACGCCAACAAGGCCGAGCTGCTGATGGTGCTCGATCGGCCGGAAATCCCGCTCCACACCAACGGATCGGAAAATGATATTCGCTGTCAGGTCACCAAACGCAAAATCAGTGGCGGCACTAGAAGCGACACAGGACGCGACTGTCGAGACGCATTCCTCGCCATCGCAAAGACTTGCTCAAAGCTCGGGATCTCGTTCTGGGATTATCTCGGCTCACGCCTCGCCGTGCCGGGCAATCCGACGCTCCNNTTGATTTTACATTAATTTCTCTTGGATTAAATTTGCCATGCTTAACCCAGTTTGGCGCGAATTTAGCGTGCCGATTGGACCAAAATTGGACCAAGATCAACGCCGTTAAAGAGCATTCAAACTCCGCTTTGTGTCTGTCAGAAAGGGGTAGTGAGCGACACGGATCATCGCGAACCTCAGCCCTTGCTCCAAGGATTGATCAACTGAATGCCCAAGGCGTCGAAATCCCTGACATTCCGGGTGACGAGGGTAAGATCATGTTGTTCGGCGGTCGCCGCGATGAAAGCATCCATCGTCCCGACAGGACGACCCGCAGCTTGCCCTCGCGCCATGATGCGACCCCACGCATTGGCGATTTCGGCGTCAACCGACAGGACCCGCGTCTCAAACCGCGTCGGCACCTGCCCGGTTAGCCAGACGTCGAGCCGATCCCGCCGAGCTCCCTGCGGAAGTCTCTCGATTCCGTGGCGCAGTTCCGCCAGTGTGACGACGCTGATGAACACCCGGTCCTCGTCGGCTTCGGCGAGCCAAGTCATAACTCCGCTATCAGGGCGGGGCTTTACCCATTCGGACACGACGTTCGTATCCAGCAGGCAATTCAAAGATCGATCTCCCGCGGCCCATCTTTCGTCCGAATAATCTCAAGGCCGGAACCGCGCAGGGGAGACTCGGCGAAGAACTCGGCCAGGTTTCCGGAGCGATGCGCCTTGCGCTCCCATTCCTCCGCGGAGACGATCACAACTGCTGTCCGGCCGTTCTTCGTGATGGTTTGCGGACCGCTCACCCGCGCGGTATCGACAAGCTCACTAAATTTCGCTTTCGCCTCGGCGACTGTCCACGTTCCTCTGTCCATGACCGCAACTCCAGCTTTAGTCAACATGGTTATAGTAGTCATATATTGGCCTTTGACAAGGATATTGTTAGGTCGGTGTTGTCAGGGTAACTCGACCGATCCGGCGTAGCTGGGTAAAATGAGCGATGCAATCGATTTCCTTTGATCGTCATCGCTTTCCGCCAGACGTAATCCGTCATGCGGTCTGGCTCTATTTCCGCTTCACGCTCAGTTTCCGGGATGTCGAAGATCTGCTGGCTGAGCGCGGGATCGACGTCAGCTACGAAACAGTTCGCTGTTGGACGCTGAAGTTTGGCCAACTGTTTGCGCGGAATCTGCGACGATCACAATCATGCTCTGGCCGTTGGAACCTGGACGAGGTGTTCGTGAGAATCCGCGGCCGGCAAATGTATTTGTGGCGCGCTGTTGATGATGAGGGCGAGGTCCTGGACGTTCTGGTTCAGCGTCGGCGGAACAAGCCCGCAGCGGAAAAGCTCTTGCGAAAACTGCTGAAGAATCAGGGGATTCACCCCGAGACGATTACGACGGACAAACTGCCATCTTATGGCGCGGCAATGAAAGTTCTGGGGCTCGTCGATCGTCATAAACCGGGCGGGATGCGCGAGAATAGTCGGGCGGAGAATTCTCACCTGCCCATCCGTCGACGAGAAAGGAAGCAGCAGAGGTTCAAGTCACAGGGCTCCGCCCAGAGATTTCTCTCCACCCACGCCGCCGTTTACAACAACTTTAACGTCCAACGTCACCTGATTTCTCGATCGACCCTCCGCCGGTTTCGCGCCGATGCGAAAGCTGCCTGGACGGTTGCAACCATGGCCGCCTGAAATGCGACATCAGGGGCGTTTGCACCCAAGCCAAGTTAAGTTGTCAGCACCCGGCCGGCAGGTTGGCGGGAACCTCCGGCCCGGCACCGGGAAGCGCGAACTGTGCCGGTGCTGGCAAGAGGATTCGATCCCGTTTCCGGTCGGCCCCCTTGGGCCGGGCGCATTGCGATGCATCGGCAGGGTTCGTCGGGATATAAATGCCCCACTCCAGCCGAGCGACGCTAATGGCGCGGGCGATCAGATTGAGTCGCCGAACAATGGTCGAAGGCGCATATCCGGCCTGCTTCATCCGGTTCCGGAACCGCGCCACGTCCGCACCTGCGAGAACCGCCATCCGTAGGGCGCAGACCTCATCCCGGAGGATGACATCGATGAAGATGATTTCCTGCGCGGCTCCGAGAAGCTCAGTCGTCATCCGCTCGTCGACTGGCCGCATGGCCCGGTGGGAAGACGGCTTTCCGTCGTCGTCGAGGACCTCCCTCTCAGGATCGTCGGCCAGCACCTCGAGCTGGTAGCTGCGCAACACGCTGCCGAGCTTGACCCGCTGAGCTGCCGTGGTGTCGACGAACACGCCGCGGCTGGTGTCAACCTCGACCGTCTTGATCCAGTCCCCGGCCTTCTTTGCGGTATCGAACGTCTTTGCGACGCGCCTGTCGTTGACGAGCTTGCGCGCAAAGTACTGCCTTGGCCCGCGGTACGTGACACCCTGGGGGAGGGGCTTTCCGGTGGCGGGGTCCGCTGCCGGTTCGCGTCTGGTTCTGCCCATAAGTCCAACCTTTCCAATAAGAAATTGGATCAGAATTGGCACAAACAAGGGTGAAAACCTGGTGACCCCAAGGGGATTCGAACCCCTGTTACCGCCGTGAAAGGGCAGTGTCCTGGGCCTCTAGACGATGGGGTCGTCAAGGCTGGGATAGACCTAACGATATAGGCTTAAGAAATCAACTATCCGGCCCGGCAAGATGCTGCGCCATATCGTGAAACGATATCAAATCACTTTTTACCAGGGCGTAAATGACGAGCCAGAGGACCGTAGCAATACCGGTCGTTACTGCAAATTTAAACAGCAGGCGCGGGTTGTCGGGTGCGCTCTCGACCGTTCCTGGAAGGGGGTCGGCCGAGCGATTGGCGCCCAGCGGCAGGACCGTAAAAAGCGACACCCACCAGACCAAAATATAAACGGCTATGCCGGTGACCCACCCCATTTCGAGCCTCAGGCGCTACGCGACTCGGACCAGATGCACATCGACCGCCGGCTTTTTGCCGGTGAGACCAAACAAGGCGCGACGCGCCGCCAATCGCGTCACCTCACGGACCTCTACATCGTTGCGCAACACGGCGCCGGCTAACCCATCCAGCTCTTGCTCGACGTCGTTCACCACCTTTTTCAGCGCAGCCAAATCCTGCTCAACGCTGAGAAGACCGGTGGCAGATACCTGTGGCGGCGCCATCATCCGGCCCTTGTGATCCATCACGATGGTGACGACCGCACCGCCCTGCTCGATCTGACGTCGACGTCCCTTGATGACACTGCTATCGACCGGGATCAGGCGCTTGCCGTCCACCGCCAGCACACCGACCGACACGGCGCCGACAATTTCGGGCTCAACTCCAGACTTAACGCGCACGATGTCGCCGTTTGCGGGCACTATCGTGTGGGACACCTGGCATTCGCGCGCGATCCGGGCGTGTTCCGACTGGTGAAGATACTCGCCATGGACGGTAATAGCGCTCGTCGGCCTAATCCACTGATATAACTGTACAAGTTCATCCTGGGCGGGATGGCCGGAAACGTGAACAAACTCTTGCTTGGACGTGACGATATCGACGCCGCGCTTCAATAATCGCCCCTGCATATGAGCAATTTCGATCTCGTTACCCGGGATCGGCCGCGCCGAGAATATGACGGTGTCACCGGCCTCAAGGGTCAGTTCAGGGTGATTATTTGCGGCGATTCGCGCCAAAGCGGAGCGTGGCTCACCCTGGCTGCCTGTGCACACAAACACCATCTTGTTTCGCGGCAGGATAGCGGCTTCACGTCCCGTCAAGAAGGGTGGCAGGTTCTTCAAATAGCCTGTCTCATGGGCCGCCTCGATGATCCGCCACAGCGATCTTCCAACGATGGCTACCTGTCGGCCGCTCGCCTCGGCAGCGCGCGCGATGCTTTCAATGCGAGCAACATTCGACGAGAAACAAGCCACCACAATTCGTTCGGCATAGCGCGGGAAGAGCGACTTGAAGCTGGCTTGAAGGTCTGCTTCTGAGCCCGAATGGCCCGGTGTGGTCGCATTGGTCGAATCGCCGATCATCGCTAGAACACCGGCATCACCGAGTGCCTTCAGACCCTCGATATCCGTCAATTCGCCGACGACGGGACCTGGGTCGATCTTCCAGTCACCGGTGTGCAGAACCGTTCCTGCCGACGTCGTAATGGTCAGCATATTCGGCTCTGGGATCGAATGCGTAACCCCGATATAGCGCAAATCGAATGGGCCGAGACTGAATCGGCCGCCCAGGGGGATCTCGTTGATCTCGACCTCGTTTTGCAAGCCATGCTCGATCAATTTGAGACGCAGCACAGCCGCGGTGAACGGCGTGGCATAGACCGGGCAGCGCAGTCGCGGCCATAGAAACGGCACCGCACCGATATGGTCCTCGTGCGCGTGAGTCAGTACCAAGCCGACCAGGTCTTTGCGGCGCTCGGTGATAAAGCTGGGGTCCGGGACCAACAGGTCGACGCCGGGCACGCCATCGCCGGCGAAACCCATGCCAAGATCGACCATGAGCCATTTGCCTGCATGACCGTAAAGGGTGAGGTTCATGCCGAACCCACCTGCCCCTCCCAGCGGAATTACATCGACGCAGTCGTCGATCGGCCGAAAGAGGGAATCAGGAGACATTAAGGTGATCGATTCAGTTGGTTGATGATGCAAAGGCCGCGCAAAGTCAGGTCGTCGTCGATCCGATCGATAGCCGTCGTGGCCTGCGAAAATAATGTCGCCAGTCCGCCCGTGGCGACGACAGACCGCGGTGCGCCGATGCTGGCGCCGATCATTTCAGCGCGCATCCGACCGACCAATCCTTCGATCATGCCGACATAGCCCCAGAAAATTCCGGCCTGCATGGCCGAAATCGTAGTCTTGCCGATGACATAGGGGGGACGGACAATATCTACCTTAGGTAGTTTCGCCGCCGCTTGATGCAATGCTTCGAGCGAAAGATTCACGCCGGGCGCAATCGCGCCGCCGCGGTAATTGCCGTCCGCGTCGACAACGTCGAAGGTGGTGGCCGTACCGAAATCGACGACGATCAGCGGCCCGCCTATCGTATCAAAGGCAGCGACAGCATTGACCAGCCTGTCTGCGCCGACCTCTTCAGGTCGATCAAGCAAGACCTCGATGCCCAAATAAACGCCGTCTTCGCCGATAATCAGCGGACGCGACGAAAACCGCTCGGTACAAAGCCGACTGAGATTGAAATTTGCCGACGGCACGACGCTGGCGATGATCGCCTGATCGATATCCTTTGGATCTATTCCATCACGGCGCATGACTTGGTCGAGCCAAACGGCATATTCATCCGATGTCCGGCGCGCTTCAGTGGCGGCCCGCCACACGCCACGGCAGTCTGAACCCTCGAACACAGCGAATACGGTGTTAGTGTTGCCGGCATCGATCGCGAGTAACATGTCTTATCCTATTCCCGAAAAACGAACGCTACCTGAAACCAGACGGTGCCTTGCACCATCCGTCAAGGCGATAATGATGGCGCCCGTTTCGTCCAACCCGGCGAACACGCCGCTTACGCCGCTATCGGCAGTTACTTGATCCCCAACGCCATAGGCGTGGTTCATCCATTCTTCGCGTATCACGGAAAATCCGCTGCGTGTCCACATTTCGACGCGGCGATCCAGAGCAGCGACCAGCGCAGTCAACAGACGCGAAACTCGTGGCGCGCGTGACATGGCTGAAATACAGGTCGCCGGATAGCTCGTCTCTCGCGGTGCAGAGACTATGTTGATGCCGATGCCGATTATCAAGGCAGTTCGTTCTTCGTCGGGCAATTTTTCTGCCTCAACGAGAATGCCTGCGACTTTGCGTCCGGCAGTCAGTACGTCGTTCGGCCATTTGAATTCGACAGGAATGTCAGGCGGCAACACTGTCTTGACCGCATCGCGAACGGCCAATGCGGAGACAAATGAAATCTCCGAAAGGCGTGACGCCTCGACTTTCGGACGCAGGATGATCGAACAGTAAAGATTGCCGGGAGGGGATATCCAGTCGCGGCCATAGCGCCCGCGCCCCGCCGTCTGGCTCTCCGCCCAGACCACTGTGCCTTGAGACACACCGGCCGCAACGAGCGCACGCGCCTCTTCGTTGGTGCTGCCCACCGCCTCACGAGCGATGAGCCGGTACCCCGGCGGCAATATCGGCGAATCGGAATCGGTCACGCTTGGGGCAGTCTTAATCTCACCGCGCCAGCGACTGCGCTGCGGCGTCAGCCCATCCGACGATCGGCCCCACCACTGGGGCGAACGCGAACAGCAAGGTGAATAGTGCAGTCACGAGAACTACGCCGCTGAGGCCCGCACCAGCAGGCCGATCCAACGGTGCGGCAGGCGGATCGATGTAGATGATCTTGATGATCCATAAATAGTAAAACATCGACACGACGCTGATTGCGGCGCCCAGGCCCGCGGCGACATAAAATGAATTGGCAACTGCTGCCGTCGCCGCATGATTGCCGGCATCAAGCGCAGCCTTGAACACATAAAGCTTGCCGATAAAGCCAGCCAATGGCGGGATGCCGCCCAATGAGAACATGAAAATGGTCATTGCGAGCGCCAGCGCAGGCCGAGTCTGCGACAAACCCGCCAGATCGGACAATTGCTCAACCATATGGCCATCGCGGCGCATCGCCAGGATAACGCCGAACGCGCCTGCGGTCATGAACAGATAGATCGCGAGATAGATCAACACGGATTCGACCCCGCGCTCAGTACCCGCCGCCAGTCCCAGCAGGATGTAGCCGACATTGGCGATCGAACTATAGGCCATCAGTCGTTTGACATTGCGCTGGACGATCGCGGCATAGCCGCCGAGCAGCATAGACAGCACGGAGATCACGAGAATGATTTCCTGCCATTGATGCACCAGAGGGCCGAAAGCGCCCATCATGAGCCGCACCAGCAGCGCCATTGCCGCAATCTTCGGGGCAACCGCAAACATGGCTGTCACCGGTGTCGGCGCACCCTCGTATACATCGGGTGTCCACATATGAAACGGCACCGCAGAAACTTTGAAGATGAGGCCACTGGCGACCAGCGCCATGCCGATCAAAAGCCCAACGGTCTGCACACCCTCGACCGGATGCAATGTTGCCAGCTTATCGAAGCTGGTCGTGCCAGTGAAGCCGTAGACCAGCGTCGCACCGTAAAGAAGAACGCCCGACGCCAAGGCGCCCAGCACGAAATATTTTAGCCCGGCTTCGGCTGACCTGATCGTATCGCGGTGGAAAGCGGCCAGCACATAAAGTGCCAGGCTCTGAAGTTCCAGACCGACATAGAGCGAGATTATGTCGTTGGCCGAGATCATCAGCATCATGCCGACCGTGGCCAGCAGAATCAGCACCGGAAATTCCGGACGCTGCAATTTCTCGCGCTGCAGATAACCGCCCGACATGACAATCGCCAGCGCCGAACCAATCAGCACCAATATCTTCATAAAGCTGGCAAAATGGTCGACAACGAACAGATTCTCGAAGCCCGTTGCCCGCGCGCCATCGGTAAGCAGGACCAGAACGATAGTGATTGCGCAGCTGAGTACCGACAGCGCCGAAACCAGCCCCATCGACCGTTCCTTGCCGAAGGTGCCCACCATCAGCAGGATCAATGTCAGACCGGTCAATATTATTTCCGGCAGGGCAATGCCGAAGTTCGGAACGGCGGCGATCATCGGGAGGCCTCAACCTGGACGGCGTGGATCAGGGGGGCTGGAATTGCGGCGGCACGCGGTGATTGTCCCGTAGCATGGCTCTGATGTGCAACGATCTGCGCGACCGACGGATCGATCAAATCCTTGAACGACGAAGGATAAATACCCATCCAGAGAGTCAGTGCCAGCAACGGCGCGAAAAAACCCATTTCGCGCCAGTTGAGATCAGGCATCGCCCGGACATCGTCCTTAGTTATCTCGCCATAGAACAATCGGCGATAGAGGACCAGCATATAGGCCGCGCCGAGGATAATCCCCGTCGTCGCCAGGAACGCCGCCCAGCGATTGACCTGAAAGGCGCCGATCAAGGCCAGGAACTCGCCGATGAAGCCCGACGTGCCCGGCAACCCGACAGACGCCAGCATGAAGACGGCGAATACCAGCGCATAGCGCGGCATCGTGCGCGCCATGCCGCCATAGCGGGCAATCTCGCGCGTATGCAGCCGATCGTAAACCACGCCGACGCACAGGAAGAGCGCCCCCGATACTATGGCGTGCGACAGCATCTGGAAGACCGCGCCGTCGATGCCCTCTTGGTTCAAGGTAAAGATTCCGAGCGTGACGAAACCCATGTGAGCGACGGACGAATAGGCGATCAGCTTCTTCATATCCGTCTGCACGAGCGCGACCAGCGATGTGTAGATTATGGCGACGATCGACAGGCTAAACATGAAGGGTGCGAAATAGGCGCTCGCATCCGGTAGCATCTGCACCGAGAAGCGGATGAATCCATAGCCGCCCATCTTCAGCAGCACCGCAGCCAGGATCACCGACCCGGCCGTAGGCGCCTCGACGTGGGCGTCCGGCAGCCAGGTATGGACCGGCCACATCGGCATTTTCACCGCGAACGAGGCGAAATAAGCCAGCCACATCCAAATCTGCAATTCGCGACTGAACGGCGAATGGAGGATAACGATCAAGTCGGTCGTTCCCGTCTGCAGATACATGGCGAGGATCGCCAACAGCATCAGGACCGAGCCCAGAAGCGTGTAGAGGAAGAACTTGAAGGCGGCATAGACGCGTCTCTGCCCACCCCAGATCCCGATAATCAGGAACATCGGGATCAGCACGCCCTCGAAGAAGACATAGAGCAGGATGATGTCCAGCGCGCTGAACATGCCCACCATCATCGTTTCCAGCACCAGCATCGCGATCATGAACTCGCGCACGCGATTGTGAATCGCCTGCCAGGCCGAGATGATGCAAATGGGCGTCAGGAAGGTTGAGACGAGCACGAACCAGATCGAAATCCCATCCACGCCCTTTTGGTAGATGATCCCGGTCCCGGGTATCCAATCCGCCCGCTCAATGAGCTGAAATCCGGGATTGGTCGGGTCGAAATAGACCAGGATGAAAAGCGACACGATGAATGTGATGACCGAAGTCCACAGGGCGGTCCAACGGACATTGCGTTCGCCCGCTTGCGTCTGCGGCAACAGCATGATCAGCGCCGCCCCGAGGAGCGGCAGAAACGTCACGATTGAGAGGATAGGCCAGGGCGCCATCGTGTTATACGCCCCCAAGGACGAGGTAGAAGGTTATGAGGAACAGCACGCCGACCAACATCGCCAAGGCGTAATGGAACAGATAGCCGGTTTGCAGACGGCTGAAGGCCGCCGAGACGCTGCGTGTGGTCGTAGCAATGCCATCGGGCCCGAAGGCGTCGATCGTGCCCTGGTCGCCCCGTTTCCAGAATAGATCCCCGATCCAATAGGCAGGACGGACGAAGATCGCTTCATACAGTTCATCGAAATAATATTTATGAAAAATCAGCTGATAAAGAGGCGATAGACCCGTCGCCCAGGCCGCAGGCCATGACGGCTTGCGCATATAGAATACATAGGCCAGGAAGATTCCGAGCAGACCGACGACCAGCGGCAGGATCCCGACCCATTCCGGGCCATGATGCGCGGCTTCGATGCTGTCATGTCCGGGTGCGACAAAGATCGAAGCACCCCAGAACTCGCCCCGCGCCTCGCCGACGAAATGATCGTACCCAAGCCAACCGGCGAAAAGTGCGCCGGCCGCCAGAACAGTCAGCGGCAACAACATGACCGGCGGCGATTCATGGGCATGTTCCATCGTATGATGATCGGCACGCGGCGCGCCGTAGAAAGTCATGATGATCAGGCGCCAGGAATAGAAGGCTGTGAAGAAGGCGGCAGCGATGCCAAGCCAGTACGCGAACTGTCCGACGGCGCCGCCCTGATAGGCAGCTTCGAGGATCATGTCCTTGGAATAGAATCCGGCAAAACCGAACACGCCGGGGATGCCGATGCCGGCCAACGCCAGAGAACCGATCCACATCAGATAGCCGGTCTTGGGAATGACCTTGAACAGCCCGCCCATCTTGCGCATGTCCTG
>PLTD01000109.1:10556-21514 GCA_003165335.1 Rhodospirillales bacterium
CGATCGTCGCCGCAACGAATGCGGTGAGCGCGCCGACGATCGTCACGACCTCGAGCGCCAACGGCGACTGTTCGAACAGGGGCGAACAACGGGCCAGCATGAACACACCGGCAGTCACCATCGTCGCAGCATGGATAAGGGCGGACACCGGCGTCGGACCTTCCATCGNNCCCTCCATCGCGTCGGGCAACCAGGTGTGTAAGCCGAGCTGGGCCGACTTGCCCATCGCGCCGACGAACAGCAGCAGGCAGCAGGTCGCCAGCATATCGGCCTGGGTGCCGAGGAAGTTGAAATGCATCCCGACTTTGGACGCAGCCGCCGCGAACACCGGGTCGAACTGGACCGAATCGAAGATGAAATAGACCGCCATGATACCGAGCGAGAAGCCGAAATCGCCCACGCGATTGACGACAAAGGCCTTGATCGCCGCGGCGTTGGCCGACGGCTTTTCGTACCAGAAGCCGATGAGAAGATAGGACGCCAGACCGACCCCTTCCCACCCGAAGAACATCTGTACAAAGTTATCCGCGGTCACCAGCGCCAGCATCATGAAGGTGAACAGGCTGAGATAGGCCATGAAGCGGGGAATATCGCGGTCGTGCGACATATAGCCGACCGAATAGACATGAACCATCGACGACACGATGGTGACCACGCCGATCATTACGACCGAAAGCGTATCGAGCTTAAGCGCCCAATCGACCTGCAGGCTGCCCGAGCCGAACCAATGAAACAAATGGACGGTATGGGGCTGATGCCCCAGGGCGACGGTGACGAACAACCAGATTGCGACGGCTGCCGCGAGCAAGACGCCACCACAGGTGATCAGTTGCGACGCACGGTCCCCAAGCGACCTGCGTCCGAAGAGGCCGACAACCGCGGCTGCGGCCAGAGGCGGGAATACGGCTAAGCTTTCCAACATGGTGCGCTCAGCCCTTCATCGTGTTGACGTCTTCAACCGCGATCGAACCGCGGTTGCGGAAATAAACCATCAGGATCGCCAAGCCGATTGCCGATTCCGCAGCAGCAACGGTCAATACGAACATGACGAAAACCTGACCAAACAAATCGCCCAGGAAGGCGGAGAAGGTCACGAAGTTGATGCTGACCGAAAGCAGGATCAATTCGATCGACATCAGAATGATGATGACATTCTTACGGTTCAAAAAGATGCCCATCACGCCGATGACGAACACCAGGGCACCGACGATAAGATAGTTCCAAAGACCGATCATTCGACGGGCGCTCCCGCACCGGTAGCGACCTGTTTGATCACCATGGATTCGGACCGCTTCCGCCCGACCTGGGTTGCGATTCTCTGCCGTTGGACGCCCGGGCGATGGCGCAGCGTCAGCACGATCGCCCCGATCATCGCGACCAGAAGGATCAGACCGGATACCTGGAAGACATAGAGATAGTGGGTATAGATCAGCTGGCCGAGCGCCCGAGTGTTCGATATTTCGGACAACATCGGCGCCGGTGCGGCGAGGGCCGGTCCATCGGTGGGCGGCGCAACCCAGCCCTGGAACACCAGGAAGACCAGTTCAATAAACAGAACGACGCCCAGGAAGATGCCGAAAGGCAGATAGGTGTTGATGCCCCGTCTCAAGTCGCTGAAATTGATATCCAGCATCATGACGACGAACAAGAACAGCACAGCGACTGCGCCGACATAAACGATGACGAGGATCATCGCGACGAACTCAGCGCCGAGCAGTATGAAAAGACCCGCCGCGTTAAAGAAGGCCAGGATCAGGAACAGAACCGAGTGCACGGCGTTCTTTGAGAAGACCACCATGATAGCGCTAGCCACTAGGACCGCGCTGAAGATGTAAAAGGCGATGGTCTCGATCATGTCGCGTCCTGCCCGAGCGCGCACAATGCGCGCGAGAAATCGTTACGCCTTGGAGGCGCATTGGAATAAGGGGCAAATACCGGTCGGAGTCGGCCGGTTTCCTGCCGGGTTTTAGCGATAGGGCGCATCGGCCGCAAGATTTGCCGCAAGGGCGGCTTCCCAACGGTCGCCATTCGCCAAAAGCTTCTCTTTATTATAGTAGAGTTCTTCACGAGTTTCGGTCGCGAATTCGAAATTAGGCCCCTCGACGATGGCATCGACCGGGCAAGCCTCCTGACAGAGGCCGCAGTAGATGCATTTCGTCATATCGATGTCGTAACGCGTCGTACGCCGGCTGCCGTCCTCGCGGGGCTCGGCCTCGATCGTGATCGCCAGCGCAGGGCAAACCGCCTCGCATAACTTGCAGGCGATGCAGCGCTCTTCCCCGTTGGGGTAGCGGCGCAGCGCGTGCTCGCCGCGGAAACGCGGGCTGAGCGGCCCCTTCTCGAAGGGATAATTGATCGTCATGCGCGGCTTGAACATATATTTGAACGTGAGCGCCATACCTTTGACGATCTCGCTCAGGAACATGCTGCGCGCGGCGGAGTCTAGGAACGCCATGTTTCAGCGCCTCCGATTTACTGCGGGTTCGGCAATGTGCCGGTCGCCAGCAGAACGCCGGCGATGACCATTACCCAAAAAAGCGAAAACGGCAGAAAAACTTTCCAGCCCAGCCGCATAAGCTGGTCATAGCGGAAACGCGGCAAGGTTGCGCGCACCCACAGGAAAACGAACATCACGGCGCAGATCTTGATAATGAACAAAAGCGCCGGCAGCGGTCCCCATTTGAGGAATGCGATATCCCAGCCAAACGGAGGCAGCCATCCGCCCAGGAAAAGCATGGAGGTGAGCGCGCTGATCATGAACATATTGGCGTATTCGCCAAGCATGAACAGCGCGAAGGTCATCGCCGAATATTCGGTGTTGAAACCACCGACCAGTTCCGACTCGCCTTCCGGCAGATCGAAGGGGGGGCGATTGGTTTCAGCTAGGCCCGAGATGAAGAACACCACCAGCATCGGCGACAGCAGAAGCCACTGCCACCAGCTCTGTTGCGCCATCACCACATTGGTCAGGTTCAAGGACCCGACAGTCAGCAGCACCGCGACAATGACGAAGCCGATCGAGACTTCATAGGACACCATCTGCGCGGCGGAACGCAGGCCGCCCAGGAACGAATATTTCGAGTTCGACGCCCAGCCGGCAATGATGATCCCGTAAACGCCCAAGGACGAGATGGCAAAGAGATAGAGAATTCCGACATTGATGTTTGCAACCGCGCCGCCTTCATAGAACGGCACCACCGCCCAACCCACCAGCGCCAGGGTAAATGTCAGCATCGGCGCCATCAGGAACAGGACCCGATTGGCCCCGGCAGGAATGATCGTTTCCTTGACCATCAGTTTCAGCCCGTCGGCGAAAGGCTGAAGCAAGCCGAACGGCCCGATCACGTTGGGCCCGCGCCGCAACTGCGCCAAAGCCAGAACCTTGCGTTCGAAATAGGTCGCGTAGGCGACGAAAATCAGCAGGACGACGATGACCACAAGCACTTCGGCGAGAATCGTGATTCCGCGCCCGGCGATGCTTTGCCAAAATGCCAGATGCCAGAAGCTGTTCCAGATATCAGCCATGTGTGCCGGTCCTCGGCTCGACGATTCCGAAGTCTTCGGTACATTTTGCCATCGTCGGCGATGTCCGGCTGATCGGGTCGGTCATATAATAATTCTCGATCGGCATAGCGAAAGGCGCGTTGTCGACGGTCCCTGTCGATGCGGCGGCAAACGGCCCCGGCTCGGCCGCTGTCACACTATCGATATTGCGGAAAACGGATGCAGCCTCTGCCAGACGCCGGCGAACCTGACTCAATGTGTCGTAGGGCAGGATCTTGCCCAGCGCCTCTGCCAATGCGCGCAGTATCTTCCAATCCTCGCGAGCTTCACCCGGCGGAAAGGATGCCAGGCGCGCCATCTGCGCACGCCCCTCGGTATTGACGTAAGTGGCGTTCTTTTCGGTATAGGCCGCGCCCGGCAGGATCACGTCGGCGCGATGCGCACCGCGGTCGCCGTGATGGCCTTGGTAAATTACGAAAGCCTTGCCCAGTTTGGACATATCGATCTCATCGGCACCGAGCAGATAAACCGCCTCGATTTCACCCTTGCCCGCGCCGTCCAGAATTGCGTCCAGGTCCCGACCGCCTTCGCCAGGAACAAATCCAAGCTCAAGAGCACCGACACGGCCGGCAGCGCGATGTAGGAAATTGAACCCGTTCCAGCCGTCCCGCACGAGACCGACCTTTGCCGCCAATTTTGCGACCAGAGCCTGGATCGCCAGACCGTCGGGCCGCGCAACCGCGCCGGACCCCAGGATCAGCATGGGCGCCTTGGCGTTTTGGAGTACCTTGGCAAAGGCATGGCGGCCGCTGGCCAGCTTTGTCAAAGTCTCTGGGCCCGCCCCCAGATATTCGTATGGGTAAGTCAAATCGAGATTGGCGCCGATAACCGCCGCCTGGAAATTCTCACGCAGTGTCAGAAACCGCTTGCGGATGCGGGCATTGATGATCGGTGCTTCCCAACGGGGATTGGAACCAACGATCAGGAATGCGTCAGCCTGATCGATGCCGGCGATCGTCGAATTGAAGAGATAGCCGGCCCGAGCGTGCGGATCGAACTTGCCGCCATCCTGCCTGCATTCCAGGTTGGTCGAGCCCAACGCAGTCATCAAATCCTTGAGCGCGATCAGCGCCTCGGCGTCGGCCAGATCGCCTGCTATCGCCGCTATCTTCGAGCCGTCCAGCCCCTTCAACTTCGCCGCGATGGCCGCCAGGGCCTCGGGCCAGCTTGCAGGGACTAGCTTTCCGTCCTTGCGGACATAGGGCTGATCCAGCCTTTGCCGCAGCAGACCGTCGATGGCATGCCGGCTCTTATCGGCGATCCATTCCTCGTTCACGTCTTCATTCGTGCGCGGCAGCACGCGCATAACCTCTGACCCGCGGGCATCGATGCGAATATTGCAACCGACGGCATCGAATACGTCGATACTGTCAGTCTTCTTCAATTCCCAGGGACGCGCAGCGAAGGCATAGGGCTTTGAGGTCAGCGCCCCGACCGGGCAGACATCAACCAGATTTCCGGACAATTCAGACGTGATGGCCGACTCGACATAGGTGCCGATTTCAACCATTTCATTACGGCCCAAAAGCCCGATCTCCGGCGCGCCGGCGATTTCGTCGGCAAATCGGACGCAGCGCGTGCATTGAATACAGCGCGTCATGAAAGTCTTGATCAGCGGCCCGAGATATTTCTCGCTGACCGCGCGCTTGTTCTCGATATAGCGACCGCGATCGAAGCCATAGCCCAATGCCTGATCCTGCAGGTCGCATTCGCCGCCTTGGTCGCAGATCGGGCAATCGAGCGGATGGTTGATCAACAAGAATTCCATCACGCCCTTGCGGGCCTTATGGACCAGTTCGCTGTCGGTAAAGATCTCCATCTTATCGGCGCAGGGCATGGCGCAGCTGGCAACAGGCTTTGGCGCGCCCTTCTGCTCTACCAGGCACATGCGGCAGTTGGCCGGCACAGACAGACGCTCGTGATAGCAAAAGCGCGGCACCTCGATGCCAAGCTGTTCACAGGCCTGAATGATCGACGTGCCGGGGGCGACTTCGACCGATATTCCGTTGATGCTTAGGGTCGGCATGAAGCGATCCTTAAAACAGGCTGTCGTAAGTATTGGGATAAAGGCGGCGCACGCGCCACTCCGCAAATCCCAACCACAGGAATGAACCGGCCAGCGCCGCGAAAATCGGCCCGACCGCGGTGATCAGAAAGCGGATTATCGGTCGCCGCATGAAATCCCATGCCGTATATTGCGTTTTGACATTCACGCCCTCGACCCAACCGGCCTCGGCCCCCAAAATCTCCGACGGCAGATAGACGACATGCGTCGTTCCGTCGGGCAGAGTCACGATCGGGGTCGGGCGCGGGATGACATGGGGCAGATCCGGCCGCTGCACATAGAAAATCAGGCCGAACCAGCTCAGCGACAGCAACAGGAAGACCTTGCCGATCCAAGGACGGCTGGTTCCGATCTGCATTCCTGAAGACTGTGCCGCCATCGCCGTCATTCCGCGGCCATCCGGTGGCCGTTATAATCCGCGATTCGCTGTTCGATCATCGGGCGGAAGTGGCGTACCAAGCCTTGGATCGGCCATGCCGCAGCGTCGCCATGCGCGCATATCGTATGGCCTTCGATTTCCTTGCTGACGTCGATCAGCATGTCGATTTCGTCGACGCGAGCATTGCCCCGCGCCAAACGTTCCATGACCCGCCACATCCAGCCCGTGCCCTCGCGGCATGGCGTGCACTGGCCGCAGCTTTCATGCATGTAGAACTTCGAAAGACGGGCGATCGCCTTAATGAGGTCGGTCGACTTATCCATCACGATGACCGCAGCCGTGCCCAGACCCGATCTGGCGTCCTTCAGCGCGTCAAAATCCATCAAAACCGTGTCGCAGACATCGCGCGGTATCATCGGGGTGGATGAACCGCCGGGAATGACCGCCAGCAGATTGTCCCAACCGCCGCGCACGCCACCGGCATGCTTTTCGATGAGCTCCTTCAGCGGGATGCCCATCTCTTCTTCGACATTACAGGGCTGGTTCACATGGCCCGATATGCAGAAGACCTTGGTGCCGACATTCTTGGGCCGGCCGATACCGGAAAACCAGGAGGCGCCGCGGCGCAGGATGGTCGGGACGGCCGCGATGGTCTCGACGTTATTGACGGTTGTCGGGCAGGAATAAAGGCCGGCCATCGCCGGGAACGGCGGCTTGTTGCGCGGCTGGCCCTTCTTGCCTTCCAGGCTTTCGATCAGCGCCGTCTCTTCGCCGCAGATATAGGCACCCATGCCGAGATGGATATAGATGTCCAGGTCCCAGCCGGAACCGGCGGCGTTCTTGCCGAGCAGGCCGGCGTCATAGCATTCGTCGATCGCAGTCTGAAGGTTGCGCGCCTCTTCCTTGAACTCGCCGCGAATATAAATATAGCAAGCGTGCGAGCCCATCGCGAAGCAGGCGTAGAGGCACCCCTCCAGCAGCTTGTGCGGGTCGTACCGCATCATATCGCGGTCCTTGCATGTCCCAGGCTCGCCCTCATCGGCGTTGACGACGAGATAATGAGGCTTGCCGCTGTCCTTGGGCATGAATGACCATTTCATGCCGGTCGGGAAGCCGGCGCCACCGCGCCCGCGCATACCCGATTGCTTCATCTCTTCGATGATCCAGTCCCGGCCCTTGGCGATGATTGCGGCCGTGCCGTCCCAGTCGCCGCGCTTGCGCGCCGCTGCCAGACCGAACGGCTCCCAGCCATAGAGATTGGTGAAAATGCGGTCGCTGTCGCTCAGCATGTGCTTAACCCTCCACGCCGGCGGCTTTCGCCTGAGCATGCAAGCTGGTCGGTCCCGACTTTGCCTGCGAGCCTCGGCGGCCTGTCTGCGAACCGGTCTTGACCGGCTTGCCGTCTGCCAGGGCCTGAAGCAGAGCCACAGTGTTTTCCGGCGTCAGATCTTCGTAATAATCGTCGTTGATCTGAGCCATCGGCGCGTTGACGCAGGCGCCCAGACATTCGACTTCAATCAGGGTGAACTCGCCATCGGGCGTCGTCTCACCGAGGCCGATGCCCAGCTGCTTCTTGCAGGCGTCGATGATGCCCGCGGAGCCGACAAGCCAGCAGGGCGTCGTCGTGCAGACCTGGACGAAATGCTTGCCGACCGGCTTGAGATTATACATCGAATAAAAGGTTGCGACTTCGTAGGCCTTGATGCGCGGCATCGCGAGCATGTCGGCCACATAGTCCATCGCCACACGGGGCAGCCAATTGCCGCTCTGCCGCTGGGCAAGATCTAGCAAGGGCATAACCGCGCTCTGTTGCCGGCCATCGGGATATTTGGCAATGATGGCCTTGGCTTTTTTCAGATTCGCAGCCGTAAAGGCAAATTCCTTCGGCTGTTCAGGGCCGGTTTCGGCGATTCCGACGCTGGCGCTCACCGGTCGATCTCCCCGAACACGATATCCAGCGATCCGATGATCGCGACAGCATCGGCCAACATGTAACCCTTCGACATGAAATCCATCGCCTGAAGATGGGCAAAACCCGCCGCATGGATATGACAGCGGTACGGCTTGTTGCTGCCGTCCGACACCAGATAGACCCCGAACTCGCCCTTAGGCGATTCAACCGCCGTATAGGTTTCGCCGGCCGGGACATGATAGCCCTCGGTATAGAGTTTGAAATGGTGGATCAGCGATTCCATGTTTCGCTTCATCTCCGCGCGAGGCGGCGGCGAAACCTTACGATCATCGACCTTGATCGGCCCGTCCGGCATCTTATCCAGGCACTGGCGCATGATCCTGATCGACTGGCGCATCTCCTCGATACGCACCAAGTAGCGCGCATAGCAGTCGCCGGTCAGCCCGACCGGTATATCGAATTCCATCTGGTCATAGACGTCGTAAGGTTGTGCCTTGCGCAAATCCCAAGCCACCCCCGAAGCACGAAGCATCGGACCGGTGAACCCCAAGGCCAGAGCGTCTTGGCGGCTGACATTGCCGACATCGACCGTACGCTGCTTGAATATGCGATTTTCGCTGAGCAGGCTTTCCAAATCGTCGATCACGCTGGGCAGGTGGTCGATCCAGGAATAGATGTCGTCTGCCAAACCCGCCGGCATGTCGGCATGAACGCCGCCGGGGCGGAAGTAATTCGCATGCATCCGGGCGCCGGAGACACGTTCATAGAACTCCATCCCCCGTTCGCGTTCCTCAAAACCCCACATCGGCGGCGTGGTCGCCCCGAGATCGAGCGCAAAGGTCGTGACATTCAACAGATGATTGAGAATGCGCGTCAATTCCGAGAACAGGACGCGGATATACTGTGCCCGAGGCGGCGGCGTTATCTTCAGCAGGGTTTCGACGCCCAGCGCGAACGCATGCTCCTCGCACATCGGCGACACGTAATCGAGCCGATCGAAATATGGAACCGCCTGTAGGTAGGTCTTATATTCGATAAGCTTTTCCGTACCGCGATGAAGCAACCCGATATGCGGGTCGCAGCGATCGACGATCTCGCCGTCCATTTCCATCACAAGCCGAAGCACACCGTGCGCAGCCGGGTGCTGGGGGCCGAAATTCATGGTGAAAGGCGTGATTCTCATACCGATCTTATCTTCGACCGGCAGATCCCCCAACGACTCCGCCTTTGTGACCGCGTCGGTCATATCGGCTTCTCCCAATAAGGCGGTTTCGTCGCTTTCTCGTCGCCCGGAAGCTGAATGTCGGTGATCGCTTCCCAGGGGCTCGCAAAATCGAATGTCCGAAAATCCTGGGTCAACTTGACCGGCTCATAGACCACGCGCCGCTGATCCGGATCATACCGCAACTCGACATAGCCGGTCAGCGGGAAGTCTTTGCGCAGCGGATGACCGTCGAACCCATAGTCCGTCAAAATTCGGCGAAGGTCCGGATGATCGGAAAAGAACACGCCATACAGGTCCCATGTCTCGCGTTCAAACCAGTTGGCTGAAGGATAGACCTCAACAACAGACGGAACGGGCGTATCTTCATCGGTCGCGACCTTCACACGCACACGGTGATTGAGGGATACCGAGAGCAAAGTATAGACGACCTCGAACCTTTGGGCGCGTTCGGGATAGTCGACCCCGCAGACATCGATCAATTGCTCGAACAGAAACTGCGGACCATCGCGCAGGCATGTCAAAACCGGCACGATGCGGGCCGCCGGAACGGTCACGATCAATTGGCCGTGTTCGACGACCGAGGCCAGAACATCGGCCTGCAAAGCCGCATTTACCGCCTCAATAAACTCGGGATTAGCGCTCAATGACATGGCGGCTCAGCGAAAAATCGGGGTGTCGTCGCGGCGAATCTTCTTTTGAAGCTGAAGAATGCCATAAATCAGAGCTTCGGCGGTCGGCGGGCACCCGGGAACGTAAATATCGACCGGAACGATTCGGTCGCAGCCCCGCACCACGGAATAGGAATAGTGATAATAGCCGCCGCCGTTGGCGCACGACCCCATCGAGATGACCCAACGCGGCTCCGCCATTTGGTCGTAAACCTTGCGCAGCGCAGGAGCCATCTTGTTACAAAGGGTGCCTGCAACGATCATCACGTCTGATTGACGGGGGCTCGCGCGCGGAAAACTGCCGAACCTGTCCAGGTCATAGCGCGCCATAAAGGCGTGAATCATCTCAACGCCGCAGCAAGCGAGACCGAAGGTCATCGGCCAGATCGAACCTGTGCGCGCCCAATCGACAAGATGCTCGAAATTGGCGACGAGAAAGCCTTTTTCCTCGAGCCGCTGGGCGGCGCGCGCGAGCAATTCGTCCTGGCCCGGACCCGGCGGCAGAGCGGCCGGGCGTGTCGGATCGAATGAGGTGATTACTCCCAATCGAGCGCTCCCTTCTTCCATTCGTAGACGAAGCCTACGGTCAAGACGCCCAGAAACCCGGCCATCGAAAAGAAGCCGAACGCGCCGATATCCTTGAGCGATACCGCCCAGGGGAAAAGAAACGCTACCTCTAGATCGAAAATAATGAACAGAATGGCGACCAGATAGAAGCGCACATCGAACTTGGTGCGCGCATCGGTGAAGGCCTCGAAACCGCATTCGTAGGCAGAGACTTTTTCACTATCCGGCTTTTGTTGAGCCAGCAGATACGAACCTGCGATCATCACGACGGTGATCACGGCCGCGACCACCAAAAAGATGAGAATTGGAACGTAATCGACGAGCAGTGGGTTCTGCATTTCGCTCACGATTTCTAAAGCAAATGATTGCACATACCGCGCCGCAGCGCAGCAAGCGTGTGGTTTAGCACAAGATGCCGGCTTGGCTATAGGTCAGTTTACCGCGTCTTAACCTGCGGCTCACTTTTTTATATCTACCGGAGATTCTGATGGCGCCATTCCTAAGGAATGGCGCGAGTGACGGGACTTGAACCCGCGGCCTCCGGCGTGACAGGCCGGCGCTCTAACCAACTGAGCTAC
>PLTD01000079.1 GCA_003165335.1 Rhodospirillales bacterium
AGAAACCCCATCGACATAACTTTCAGCCCATGGGCCCGCTTAGGGATCATTTTCTTTTGAGCGGTTGTGTCGGGCTTTCCGGATACGCCGAGCACACGCTGCATCGAGGGACCGTAAATATCGGAGTCCAACACCCCTACCTTGTAGCCCATGCCGAGCAGGGATAAGGCGAGATTGGCCGCAGTCGTCGATTTGCCTACACCACCCTTGCCCGAGGCGACAGCGACAATGTGACGAACGCCAGGTAACGGTAGTTTCGGCTTTCCCGGTTGGGCACTGGCGGGGGTTGCTGCTTGCGGCGGATGCGGATGTGCATGTCCGTGGTCATGAGTATGACCGGGTTGAGCGGTGGCTCGCTTGCCGGTTAAAACGACCGTCAATTGCTCAACCCCCGGAACCGCAGCAAGGCGCTTTTCGACCTCGCGTTTCAAGAGCTCAAGCGCGGGTCCGATAGCCGAATCGACTTCAAGCGCAACGGTCACCTTGCCGCCGGTGATGGAAATGCCACCGACCATACCTGCTGCCAGCAGTCCCTTGCCGCTCCGCGGTGCGGGAATCTCGTCGAGCGTCTGGCGCAAAACCCCTTCATTCACGGAATTCGTCTCAGACATGCCTTGCTCCTCGGTCGCCGATCGCACACATCAATTGCCAATGTCGTGCTGAACGGCACATATAGGGCCTGCGTCGATAGAACAAGTAGGCTCCAGTGCGAGCGAGAGGAACGTCCGTTATGGCGTGGAACGATAAGGGCGGCGGCCCATGGGGCTCGCCTCCCGGTGGAAACGAACCGCGTCGGCCCCCTTCGAATGGGAAGGGGCCGACCGGCAAAGGGCCGAACGACTTCGAGACGATGCTGCGTCAGGGCCAGGAACGGCTGGGCGAATGGTGGCCCGGGTTCAGCGGCGGCCGCGGCATATTGATCCTGATCGCCGTCGCGCTAGCCTTTTGGCTTTTAAGCGGGATCTACCGTGTCGATCCCAATGAGCAGGCGGTAGTGCAACGTTTTGGTGCTTGGGCCCGGACCGAGTCGCTCGGCCTCCATTATCATTTGCCCACTCCCATCGAGACGGTGACGATCGTAGATGTCACGCGCCGCAATCAGACTGAGGTCGGCTCTCGAAACAGCCGCGAGTCGACAGATGCAGGCACGATGCTGACGGGTGACAGCAATATCGTAGAACTTGGCTTTGTCATCGTCTGGCAAGTGCGCGATCCGGTGAAGTATCTTTTCAAGGTCGCCGATCCCGTCGATGTTCTTCAGCGCGCAGCTGAAAGCGCGATGCGCGAGGTGATTGGTCAGACCGGTGTCCAGCTTGCACTCAATGAAGGCCGAGGACAGATCGAAACCTCATCAGCAGCAATTCTGCAGAGCACGCTCGACCGGTATGATTCGGGCATTCAGATCGCTGCGATCCAATTGCAGCGCGTGGATCCGCCGGCGCCGGTGGTCGATGCTTTTCATGATGTGCAGCGTGCTCGCGCCGAATTGGAACAGCAACGTAACGATGCCGAGAAATACCGAAACGACATCGTACCGCGTGCCCGTGGAGACGCGCAGAAAATCATCCAGGATGCCGGTGGCTATAAAGACAAGACGATCGCCGAGGCCACGGGCGAGGCGGCACAGTTCGTGTCTGTGCTGGATGCCTATAAGGTGGCCCGCGACGTTACTGCTCGACGGCTTTATATCGAGACGATGGAGACGATCCTGCAGCACGCTCGAAAGATTATCATTGATCCGAATGCGGACGGCAAAGCCGGGGTCGTACCCTATCTGCCGTTGCCAGGGCTGAACGCACCCGCCATCGCTACATCGCCCAAGGCGCAGTAATCATGCAGATTAGCCGCACTGTCATTGTCGCCGGTATTGCTGCCATCGTGGCGCTTTTCCTGCTGGCAGGCTCATTCTTCACTGTCAGCGAAACTGAGCAGGCCATCGTCCTCCAGTTTGGCGCCGTACAGCACATCGATCGAACTGCGGGGCTCAAATTCAAGATCCCGTTGATTCAGGATGTTGTAATTTATGAAAAGCGCTTGCTCGATATCGAATCGCCGCCCCAGGAGGTCATCCTGTCAGACCAGCGACGCTTGGTTGTCGATGCCTATGCGGTTTATCAGATCGTAGACCCACTGAAATTCTACCAAGCGGTGCGGACTGACGAGGGTGCACGGTTACGGCTTACCTCGTCGATGAACGCAACATTGCGCGATGTGCTTGGCGGAACCACTGTCACAACCATGCTGTCAAAGGATCGCGAAGGCGTAATGCAGGCGATTCGCGCCAAGGTGAACGATGCCGCAACCCCCTTAGGCATATCGGTTGCCGACGTGCGAATCAGCCGGGCGAACTTCCCCGAATCGATCAGCCAGTCGATCTATAGCCAGATGAATTCCGAGCGCCAGCGCGAAGCCGCAGAGTATCGCGCCGAAGGATTTGAACAGGCTCAGGAGATCAAGGCCAAGGCGGACCGCGAGCGCACGGTCATACTGGCCGACGCAAAGCGTCAGGCTGACATAGCTCACGGCGAAGGCGATGCCCAGGCGACAGCGATCTATGCTGACGCTTTTGGCCGAGACCCTGAGTTCTATGCCTTCTACCGTTCGCTCGACGCTTATAAAAAGACCCTGGGCGGCGACGATACGCAGTATGTGCTGTCGCCGAATTCCGATTTCCTGCGCTATTTGACAAGGCCCGATCTCACAAAAGCGGGACCGTCCAAATAGCGCTCTGCTAATGACCGAGCATGGCATTCGAAGATGCGACAGTTGACCGCGCCCCATGCGGCTCTTACATGCTATCTTTACATCTGTGTGGTGTGGCCGCCGGTCAAACGCCTGAGGAATGAGGGTCTTCGTCCGTGATTCAGAGAGATATCGTGGCCATGCACCGTGCGCCTGATCAAAAAATGGCCGCAGCATCGCTTTTCAGTCGTCGCGCCATCAGCGGCGTAATCGCGGTCGGTTTGGCGATCCTCTCGCCATTCCCCGCTTTGGCGCAGCATGCGCCGCCCTGGGACTTCGCAGACCTATCGGCCAAACTTCTCCCGACCGTCGTTAATATCTCTGCCCGATCGAAGCCGACCGAGCCGAAGAAGGAAGCTCAGGAGGCACCACAGGGACCACCGGCCGGCTCGCCCTTCGAGGAGTTTTTCAAAGAATTCATGGAGCGTAACGGTCAGGGCGAGCAGGCTCAGCGCCGGGGCATTTCGGTGGGCTCGGGCTTCGTGATCGATGCGGAAAAAGGCTATGTGGTGACTAACAACCACGTGATTGTCGGCGAGGATCCAAATAGTCCGCCGGCCGACGAGATCAAGGTCACGCTGCAAAACGAAAAAACCTTTACAGCCACAGTCGTCGGGCGTGACGTTCTGGCCGATGTGGCCGTGCTAAAGATTCAGCCGACTCCCGATCTGGTCGCAGTCACTTGGGGTGACAGCAACGCCGCCAGAGTGGGCGAATGGGTGCTCGCTATTGGCGAGCCATTTGCCCTTTCGGGCACCGTATCTGCCGGCATCATCTCTGCCCGTAACCGTGACATCGGCGGCCGGTACGACAACTATATTCAGACCGACGCCTCGATCAACAAGGGCAACTCCGGCGGTCCTCTCTTCAATATGAAGGGCGAGGTGATCGGCATTACATCGCTGATATATTCGCCATCCGGCGGCTCGATCGGCCTCGGTTTTGCCCATCCGTCGGCCGAGGTTCGGCCGATCATTGCACAGCTGATTCAGTCAGGTAAGGCCAAGCGCGGCTGGCTGGGCGTCAGCATCCAAAGCGTCGATCAGGACATCGCCGACAGTCTGGGACTGAAAAGCGCAGCGGGTGCACTTGTCTCCAGTGTGCAGCCGAAGAGCCCGGCGGCTGTCGCAGGTATCCAGGCCAACGATGTGATACTGACCTTCGACGGCAAGGACGTCCCCGATAGCCGGCACCTGCCGCGCATGGTGGTGGAGACGCCGATCGACCATGAGGTGCCGATCCAAGTCTGGCGCGACGGGAAGGAAGTCTCCAAGACGATCAAGATCGCCGAGATGCCGGAATCCAAAATGCTGGCCTCAGCCGATACCGGATTGAACGACAATGACAGCGCTCCGAAAAAGGACAGCGAGACTGTTACACAGCTTGGCCTTGGTCTTGCGTCGATCACCGCAGAATCACGGCAGCGGTTCCAATTGGGTGACGATGTTTCAGGTGTTCTGGTGACCAGCGTCGTTCCCGACAGCACTGCAGCCGAGAAGCAATTGACGCCTGGCGACGTCCTGCTCGAGGTCAATCAGCAGGAGGTCAAGACGCCGAAGGATGTCGTGGCCAAAGTCGACGAGGCTCGCAAGTCCAATAAGAAGTCGGTTCTGCTTCTGGTGCAAAGCCAGGGTGGCGACGCGCACTTCGTAGCCTTGCCGGTAGACACCAAGTCTAAGGGCTGATCTTCAGCGTCAGTTCATGATCTCCGCCGCCGTGTAGCCCTGCGCATAGAGCAGGGCCGCAAGGCCGGCGTGATCGATCCGCGCCATCACCGCCTGCTTGACCGCGGGTTTGGCGTGGAACGCGACGCCCAACCCTGCCGCCAGCAGCATCGGCACATCGTTTGCCCCGTCGCCGACGGCGATGGTTTCGGTCAACGCGATATGATGCCGGCCTGACTGGCTGGTCAACTTCTCCAGCTTGTCCGAACGGTCGCGGATCGGCGGCACGACGTTCCCCGTCAGAACACGGGCGCCTGGCGGTCCGGAAAACTCTAGCACATTGGCACTGACCAGGTCGAAGCCCAGCATGGCGGCAACGCGGTCGGCGAAGATCGTGAAGCCGCCTGACACCAGCAGGGTCCGCGCCCCGGTGGCGCGCATCGTCTTGACCAGGGCCGCCGCGCCCGGCGTGAAGGTAATGCGGCCGAGAAGTCCGTTGATCGCGTTTTCCGGCAAACCGGCCAACAGCGCCACCCGTTCGTTCAGCGCACCGATGAAGTCGATCTCGCCGTTCATCGCCCGGGCGGTAATATCCGCGATCTGGGGCTTGATGCCTTTGAGTTCGGCGATCTCATCCAGCATTTCCTGCTCGATGATCGTCGATTCCATATCGGCGATCAGCAGCTTCTTGCGACGATTCTCGATGGGCTGGGCGATGCAGTCGATCGACTGGCCGTTCAGAGCATGGCGAATGGCGGCGTCGGCCTGGTCGGGATCGAGGTCCTCGAAGACCAAGTCCGCGGCCTCGCCTTCAGCCAGCCATTCCGGGGCCGCCGGGTCCGAGCCCAGCGCCGCCAGCGCATGGCGAGCGGCGGACAGTGCCGTTTCGGTCAGGGCGCCCGGGGCCGGGCCGATCAATGTGGCGACAAAGCGCATGGGTGGTTCGCTGGCTCAACGGGGCGGGCCACGAAGATCGCGACCGGGATGGGCCCTCCCATAGCATAACTCAGCTGAAAGTGGACCCGTCTAATCGGACGATGCTGCGGCGTAGAACCGCGCGCTGCGCTGTTTGTTTACTGGTCATGCGCTGCGTCCCGGTCTATCCATTGCATTGCGCCGCCGCGCCGCAATCGCCAAGGCCGGCTTGCAGCCGAACGGACCCAGAATGACCGCCCATTCGCATCAATTCAGCCTGCTTCCCCGCCACAGGAACACCAAAATCGTGGCGACGCTAGGCCCCGCCAGCGGAACGCCGGAAGAGATCGAAACCCTCTTCCGAACCGGCGCGGATATCTTCCGCTTGAACTTCAGTCACGGCACGCATGACGAACATCGCGAAAGGGTGGCTGCGATCCGCCATGTCGAAAGCCAGTACGGCCAGCCGATCGCAATCATTGCCGACTTGCAGGGGCCAAAGCTGCGCATCGGGCGCTTCGCCGCCGGCGTCGTCGGGCTTCAGGCCGGCCAGGCCCTCCGGCTGGACACCGACCCCAAGCCGGGCGACGCGACGCGGGTCCAGCTTCCGCATCCCGAACTGATCCAGGCGCTGATGCCGGGATCCGAGATCTTGCTCGACGACGGGCGGGTTCGCCTGCGTGTGACGCGCCAGGGTAACGACCATCTCGACACGACCGTCGTCTCCGGCCTGGCCTTGTCTGACCGCAAGGGCGTCAATGTGCCCGGCGTCGTCCTGCCGCTAGTGGCCTTGACCCCCAAGGACCGCGCGGATCTTACGGCGGCGCTTTCCTTCGGTGTCGATTGGATCGCTCTTTCTTTCGTTCAGCGCCCGGCCGACGTGATCGAGGCGCGGCAGCTCATCGGGGATCGCGCCGCCCTCATCGTCAAGCTGGAAAAGCCCCAGGCGCTTGAACATCTGGACGCGCTGATCGAACTGTCCGACGGCGTTATGGTCGCCCGCGGCGACCTAGGCGTCGAGCTTCCGCCCGAGGAGGTGCCGGTCGTTCAGAGGCGCATCGTGGCCGCCGTGCGTCAGGCCGGCAAGCCGGTGATCGTCGCCACCCAGATGCTGGAATCGATGATCTCTGCTCCGGCGCCCACCCGGGCCGAGGCATCCGACGTTGCAACCGCGGTCTATGAGGGCGCAGACGCGGTGATGCTCTCGGCCGAAACCGCTTCCGGCGCCTATCCGGTCGAAGCCGTTGAGATCATGAACCGCATTGCCGCCAGGATAGAGCGCGACCCGTTCTATCGCCGCACCATGAATGCCGAGGCGCCGGTGCCGGAGGCCAATACCAGCGACGCCATCACCGCCGCGGCCAATCAGGTGGCGCGCACTATCGGGGCGGCAGCGATTACCACATTCACAAGTTCGGGCTCTACCACCCTGCGCGCCTCGCGTGAGCGCCCTGCGATGCCTATCCTCTGCCTCACGGCCATACCGGCCACCGCGCGTCGGTTGATGCTGTCCTATGGCGTGCGCAGCATCGTCACGCCCGACATTCACAGTTTCGGTCAAATGGTTGAGGTGGCGGCACGAATGGCGCGCTCTACCGGGATCGCCCGCGTCGGGGATCGGCTGGTGGTAACGGCGGGCGTGCCTTTCGGAACGCCGGGCAATACCAACACCCTTCGGATATCAGTCGTCGATTAGAAAATATGGAAATATCCGTCCCGCGAGGGGACGGATGGGCACAATCAGCCTGCGCGGGCCTTGAAGCGCGGGTTCTGCTTGTTGATCACATAGACGCGCCCTTTGCGCTTCACAACGCGGCATGCCTTGTGGCGCAGTTTCAATGTCTTGAGTGAGCTTGCGATCTTCATGACGATTCCTTCGGGCGGCCCGTTCGACCGCCCCCTTCCAAGGGCGCGGAACCTAATCCTTGGACACGGGATTTGTCAATCCGCTGAGCGGGTAATAGCGAAAATACCCTGGAGGATTCGCCTATTCAGCCCCTGCGGCGGCGCGATGCCGGCGTCAGGCGGATTTCGACGAAGCTTTTCCGCCGCTGGAACTCCCGCAAAGACCGCCATGCCGTCAGGCTGATCAGCGGGCCGACCGCGAAACTGAGGATCGGCATATGGTGAAAGCGCAGCAGGCTGACCAGCCCGAACGCGACGATAACACCGCCCCCCACGATCGCGAGGCGCAGATGCATTATATTCATCTTCTCGTCCATGGGGCGATTATGCCACCGCTGCGCCGACTTGCCTAGAGTCTCGCCCAACCGATTTGGCGAGGCGCGTCGGGCGGCGTATATCGGAGCGACCACCCGAAAGGATACCGGCCATGCCCGACGCACGCCTGCCCAGTCCCCATTATGTTGCCGTCGGCAACGTGACCTTCGGCAACGATCTGCCCTTCGCGCTGATCGCCGGTCCCTGCCAAATGGAAAGCCGCGACCACGCCATCGAAACCAGCCACGCTTTGAAGGAAATTGCGGAAAAGGCCGGGGTCGGGCTCATCTATAAAACCTCCTTCGATAAGGCTAACCGCAGCTCGGGTTCGACGCCCCGCGGCATGGGGCTTGAGGCTTCTCTTCCGGTCTTCGCCGAAATCCGCGAACGCTGGGGCCTGCCCGTTCTGACCGACATTCATGAGCGCGAACAATGCGCGCTGCTCGCCGGCGTGGTCGACGTGCTTCAGATCCCGGCCTTCCTCTGCCGCCAGACAGATCTCTTGATCGCCGCGGCCAAGTCGGGCTGTGTCATCAACATCAAAAAGGGGCAGTTTCTGGCGCCCAAGGACATGGCCAATGTCGCCCGCAAAGTGACCGACGCCGGCAACCCGAATGTGCTTCTGACCGAACGCGGCGTCAGTTTCGGCTATAACACCCTGGTCAACGATATGCGGGCCTTGCCGATCATGGCCGAGACCGGGCACCCAGTCATCTTCGACGCGACCCATTCGGTTCAGCAGCCGGGCGGCCTGGGCGACCGCTCGGGCGGCGACCGCCGTTTCGTGCCCATCCTGGCCCGTGCCGCCGTAGCCGTCGGCGTTGCCGGGCTCTTCATGGAAACCCACGAAGACCCCGACCGCGCCCCTTCCGACGGTCCCAACATGGTCTATCTGAAAGACATGCCCGAACTGCTGGCCACGCTGGTCGAATTCGACCGCGTGGCCAAGCGGAGCCCGTAACGCGCACAAGCGCCGGCATCGCCGTCCTTGGCGGGAACCGGCTGTGCCATGGCTTCCTGGTAAAGCTGCGGGCCAGATCCATGGTCCGGGCTTTGATCTCCTCGGGCGTCTCGCGCTCTCGGCCGTACTGGGGCAGGGATTGGGTGGGGACCAGACCCAGTTTGGTGCAGAAGTAGGAGACGACTTCGATCGGCTGTCGAACGGCTTAGCGATTGAACAATTGTATCGGCTTCCCGTCCGGGTCCTTGCCGTCGCAGAGCGTGAATACGTCTCCCTGCCGCACCTTCCCGAAAGCGGCGCCTCGCGCCACCAGCGTTGCGCGAAGGGCGGCCACGTCCTCGGCGTGGAAGACGATCTTCGAGCCCTTGCGGCCGGGCGACGAAGGTCCGGAATGCAGCCCGATCGTCGCGCCGCCCGCCTCAAACTCCCGCCAACCTTTTTCCTGCGTGACCTGGGTCAGCCCCAGCACTTCGCCATAATATTTGCTCATGGCATCCATTTCGCCGGTAAACAGGATCACGCGCGCCATTTTCATCGGTGCATCTCCGGTCGAGGTTTGCGCGACCTTAGCCGCCGTCGAAGGGCCTCCACAAGGATCCAAATTTCCGGCCCATGCCTCCTGCGGCTGCGACCTCCTGGACGCGCGCTCCAATCCCGGCAAGCTTCTCCATGTCTTCAATATCGCCGCCGGTACCGGCACCACGAACCTGGCCATCGACCGGGACGAGAAGAATCTTTACGTGGCAGTGGTGAAGGACCCGAAAGATCCCCAGGCGCGGGGCATGGTCGTAAAGATTGCGAATGTGAAATAGGGAACGCCGTCAAACCCCGTGCTAGCTTCCGGAAAAATATAGGGAGGCTTCGCATATGCGCGCGATGGTGGATTGGCCGCGTTTTCTGGTGGTTACGCTGGCGGGGGCCTTGGGCCTTTTTGCGCTCGACCTGGGCTGGCACGGTCTGGTCGTGCCCGACATGTATGTCGATTATCCCCTGCGGCCCGTGGAACAGATCAAGGCGCTGCTCCCCTTTCTGCTGCTTACCTATCTGCTTCAGCTACCGACCTTCTGCTACATCTATCTTCGTGTCTATCGCAGCCCCAGCCTCGGCAATGCGCTGTTATGGGGCGCCTGGGGCGGGTTTTTCGTGCTGACGCCCAACCTGCAATATTTCGTCGGCATTCCCCATATGGGCTGGGGCCTTCTGGCCGCGCAGGTGGTGGAGGGCATTGCCCTCATGATGCTGATGATGGGCTATTTCTCCTTGGCCTATCACCCGCGCGCCCTGGGTCTGGTGCCTGAGGCGCTGCAGGTCGAAACCGATTGGCTGCGCTTTATCCCGACCGCGATTGTCGTCTCGCTGGTCATCGCCATGGTCGATCTGGCCTTCCACGGCACGATGGCGCCCCGCCTTTTCCCCGGCGTCTATCCGCCCACCGACTACCCCCAGCGCGACCTGGTAGAGGCGGCGTCGATGGTGCCCTTCCTGCTCAGCGCCTATGTCTTCCAGATCGGGATTTTTTTCTATCTGTTCCTGCGTATCTATCCCGATCGGGGCTGGAACAACGCCATTTGGTGGGGCATCTGGGGCTCGCTGTTCCTCTATATCCCCGATGCGCAAATCTTCGTGTCAGAGGATAAATACACCTGGACCATGCTGGGCATTCAGTTGGTCGAGGGCGTCGTCCTGCCGCTGATCATGATCCTCACCTTCGAATTGGTTTTCCGTCCGCGCGCGAAGTCGCTGGGTCTGCGGGAGTTTGAGGCTGCAACAGGAAACAGATAAAATGCCCCCGCATTCCAGTAAGACCCGCCTCGTTTCGCGATTACTCGGCCTTTTGGTCTTAACGGCCGGTTGCGCCGCACCGCCATTGACGCCACCGCCACCACCCAAAGCATCGGCTGCGCTTCCGCCGATCTGTTTCGCAGGCGATGCGAAGCTAAAGGCTATACGCCATCGAGTCCCGGTCTATCCCGCTGCTGCCTCAGACCAGAAGGTTAGCGGAGAGGTGACATATCGCTTCACAGTAGAACCCGATGGATACGTCGCAAACGCGACGATACTTATGGAAACGCCGCCCGGCTTCGGATTTGGCCAAGCGGTCTTGGATGCGCTTGCCCAAAGTCGGTTTTGTCCAAAGTTTGAAAATGGTACCCCTGTTGCGGAAGAGCATCGCGAAATGGCGAGGCTAACGTCGTGGTGATCCGCAAGCGTAGAGCGGAAAAGCGATGCGCCTTTCGCCGTACGCTGCTGGCCCCACTGGAAGAAAATGCTAGATGATGCAAGACCCGCCGCATATCGGCAGCTTTATCCGCACCGAGATCATCGAGGCCAACGGCCTCAACGTTTCGTCCGGGGCCAAGGCGCTGGGCATCACGCGGCAGGCGCTGTCCGCTCTGCTGAACTGCCACATCGGCCTGTCGTCCGACATGGCCCTGCGCCTGGAAAAAGCCTTCGGCGTCCGGATTGACACGCTGCTGCGTATGCAGACCGTCTACGACATTGCCCAGACCCGCTAGCGCGCCTCGTCGATCGCCGTGCAGCGGTTCGAGGCGACGTGAAATGAAATCGGAAAATCGACCCGGGATTTCTTCAGAATATTCAGATCAAATCATCCACCGAAACGGCCAATGCCTCGGCAAGCTTTTTCAGAACATCTGAACTGGCCTTGCGTTTGCCGGTTTCGATCTGGCTGAGATAGGGAACTGCAATTCCACAGCGCTCTGCAACCGCGGCCAGAGTCATTCCCCGGTGCTTGCGGAAGATGCGAACCGGGTTTTCGCCTGCGACCAGAGCGTCGGCCACCGATATGGGAAAAGTTTCCACTCGGTTGCGGTGGAATGCTTCTGCTGCCGCATTGTCTTCGGCATCCTCGATCAGGCTTTCGATCCTGCGCCATTCCGCGATGGGCACCACCACAAAGGCCGGCTTACCGTCGCTTTCGATTATCTGCGGCTTAGTCATAGACACCTCCTCTCGGCGCGATGCGGATCACGGTAATAACCAGCCTCTCATCCTCCAGCGTGTAGATCACGCGCCAGTCACCGACGAGAAGCCTATAATCGCCCGAGCCTTTCAGCTTCTTCACATTGTTGTTCGCCGCATAGGGATCGGCGGCAAGACCATCGATCTTCGACCGGATCAATTTCACGACATTCAAGGGCATCTTCCGAAGCGCCCGTGCCGCGTCGCGCGTGATTTCGATTGAGTACACGGCCATATGTTAGCTATCTGCTAATGAGAATCAAGCCGGAATGTTAGCACAACTGCAATTCTTGACCGTGCCGAACCCTGCTGCAGAGCGCTAAGTATCGCGGAGGAAGCCTTTATCTCGCTTTCGAGACAGTCGCGCCCGGAACTTTTTCTGCAGCTTGTTTGAGGTTAAAGACCGTCTGATCGACAGCCTGAGCCTCTAATGGATGACTGTCGTTTTTGTAAAAGCCGATTCGGAACCATCCAGGGTCTATGGCATTTGTTCCGATTCCCTCGATGTCCTGGCGCCACATTTGGATTAGGAAGTGAGGTATATCCGGACGAGTTGGAGCGATCTGGATTGCAAAGGCATTGGCGTCGGCGGCTTGGCGACCATCCAGAGCGCCGCACGGATCACGCCGGTGTCGAAGATGTTCCCGCCCTCATACGCACAAGTCCAGCAGCAGCTTGCCCACCGATCCGCGGCTATCCAGTCTGCGGTGCGCTTCCGCTGCCTGCTCAAGCGGATAGGCGCGGTCGATCCGCACCTTTAGCCAGCCTTCGCGCAAGCCCTGGAACACGTCGGCGGCACGCCGCAACAGGTCTTCGCGTGTTTGCAGGAAATTATGCATCATGCCGCCCGCCAGCGTGATCGATTTGGGCATCAGCAGAAATGGGGCGAAGGGCTCGGCCGGGCCGCTCGAATGGCCGAAGATGCAGATCGTACCGCGCACGCGCACGGCATCCAGATTTTTGAGAAAGGTCGTCTGGCCGACCCCGTCGATAATATAGTCGACGCCCCGCCCGCCGGTCAGGGCCATCGCCTCCGTCGCGAAATCCTGCTCGGTATAGACGATCACATCGTCCGCCCCGGTCTCGCGCGCAATCGCAGCCTTCTCCGCGCTGGACACGGTGCCGATGACGCGCGCGCCCATATGCTTCAGCCACTGGATCAGCAGCAGCCCCATCCCGCCGGCCGCTGCGTGAACCAGCACATCCGTGCCGGGTGCGATCGGATATTCCTCATGCACAAGATAATGGGCGGTCAGCCCCTGAAGAATGGCGGCGGCTGCGGTGTCGAACCCGATGTCGCGCGGCAGGGGGATCAGTTGTGAGGCATGGACGGTTTGGTACTCGGCATAGGCGCCGGGGATGATGCAATAGGTAACGCGATCGCCGACTTTGACGCCGACGGTCCCTTCGCCCAGGGCTTCGACAATACCGGCGGCTTCGAGGCCCGGCGTGAACGGCACCGGCATCGCCGCGCCGATGGCCCCGCGCCGCATCCAAACATCCGCAAAATTTATGCCGGCATAGGCGACCCGCACCAACACCTCGCCGGAGCCCGGCTTCGGAACAGGCACGTTCGCGGTCTTCAGCACATCGGCCTCGCCGATTTCCGTAACCCGAACTGCCCGCATCCTATCCATTTGGCTTCCCCTAGATTGCCTTATTCGGCTTATCGATTGTGACAGAGTTGCAGAGGCGTCAATCGGCGTCGTTATAGGCCCCGTAATGGGCAAAGCCGATGTCGGCGCCATCGTTCGGCGTTCGTGACGCGACCAGGCGATAGCAAAATCGCGTGTGGTGGGGTTTGGTCTTCGGAAATATGTCTAGGTAATCCGCACGCCCCCAAACGAAGATCGTTTCCGCGCCATCCATCGCGGCGCTCATTTCATTCGCGCCGATTTCGATTATGTCGCTGCCCGCCTCCACATGCGGTCCCAAAACCATGACGGTTCCGCGCTTCGCATAATCGTACCGGTAACCATCGGGCAGATCGCCGGCACGAGATGTCCAGTTGGTTCTGACGATCAGACCCTTGGTCGGGGTATTGCCGCCGTTCGTCCAGAGGGGGATCAGGCGATATCCGCCCACATTGCTCTGCGCATCCCGGATTGCATGCGCGTCGAGGGTCTTAATGAACACGAAGGCGCGGTTGGCGATGGCCTGTTGCCGTGTCCCCGCTTTCCAGCGGAAATCGCTGGAGCGAATCAGCATATAGGCGAAGAACGAGGCGACAAACCCGCCGATCACGCCGAACAGCCCGTCGTGCTGATCGGCAAAATGGATGCTGCAAACGAGAGGTCTGGCGACGATGTCGGCCACGCGGTCGCCGTCCTCCAGCTTTTGCGCAGCGGCCGCATCGTTCGTCACGCAATCGCGAAAGCCTCCGGAAAATGCGTTTTCGGCAAAGCCGAATAGGCTGAAGACGATCAGCGCGGCGACCAAAAAGGACAGTGCGTTTTTTAGCATCGAACTATTTTGCGCCCATCCTTGCGTCCCCTGTCCGCTGAACTCTACTCGTCCAATCCCAGCACATCGCGCATATTATAAAGCCCCGGCGGTTTGCCGATGGCCCATAGGGCGGCGCGTACGGCGCCCTTGGCGAAAATCTCCCGCCCGCCGGCGCGGTGGGTCAGTTCCAGCCGTTCGCCGTCGCCGGCGAATATCACCGTATGGTCGCCCGGCACGTCGCCGCCGCGGAGCGACGCAAAGCCGATCGACCCGCGCGCGCGCGCGCCGGTCACGCCGTCGCGGCCGCGCACGGCAACCTCGTCCAGAATTACGCCGCGCCCCTTGGCCGCCGAACGTCCAAGAGCCAGGGCGGTGCCGGACGGCGCATCCACCTTATGCCGGTGGTGCATCTCGACGATCTCGATGTCGAATTCCGGGCCCAGCCGTGCCGCGGCCCGCCACACCAGGTCGTTCAGAAGATTGACCCCGATACTGTAATTGGCGGCATAGACGACCGGAATGCGCTCCGCCGCCTTGTGCAGCACATCTTCGTCCGCCTTGGCCAGGCCCGTGGTGCCGACGACATAGGCGACGCCCTTGTTCGCCGCCATCGCCGCATGTTCGATGGTGGCCGTGGGAGTCGAAAATTCGATGGCGACCGCGCCTGCGGCGATCCCCGCCGCCGCATCGTCGCCGATCAGAACACCCGATGCCGGCAGTCCAGCCAGAACGGAAGCGTCCTGGCCGATCATCCGATTGCCCGCATGTTCGACCGCGGCCGAAAGCACCGTACCCGGCGTCTGCGCCATGGCACGGATAAGCGCGCCGCCCATACGGCCGCCAGCCCCCAAAATCGCGATCTTCACAGCGTCGGTCATGATGCTTAGGCGTTCTTCGCGATAACCGTGTCGCCGAATCGCTTCACCGCGTCGATCTTCTCTTCACGCGACAGGTACGGGTTATAGACGTCCCACGGCGCGGTGAAGATATGGGTGGCGCCCATCTCGACCATCCGCTTCATCGAATCGACATCGGTCGAATCCATCACCCCGGCATGGATCTGGAACGGCTTGTTGTCCGTGCCGTATTCCTTGCGGAAGGCCTGGATGGTCTCGACCATCGCCTTGTTTTCTTCAACCGTGCCGCCAGCCGACATCCAGCCGTCGCCCAGCTTCGCCGCGCGGCGAAGCGCCGGCTTGGAATGGCCGCCGACCAGAATCGGCACCGGCACGGACGGCACCGGGCGCATCTTGATCTCGCCGAATTTGATGAACTCACCCTCGAAGCTGAAGAATCCGCCTTTCCACAAGCCGCGGATGGCCAGCAGGCACTCGTCCATCACCTTGCCGCGATGTTCCCAGTTGATCCCCAGATAGGTCAGGTCTTCCTTCCAGGGGCTGATGCCTACGCCCAGCGACACCCGGTTGTTCGACAGGGCGGCCAGCGAGGCATAGGCCTTGGCGGTCAGAATCGGGTGCCGGCACGGCAGCTTCAGCACGCCGCAATAGAACCGCAAGTTCGTGGTCTGCGCAGCCAGCGATGCGATGGCCGCGGTCGGATCCAGAAAGTCGATATTCTCCAGAAACGAACGGTCGCCGCCCTTATAGGGGTAAATCGAATCCGTATGTTTCGGATAGAACAGGCTGTCGCCGAAGGTGAATGAATCGAACCCGGCCGCCTCTGCCGCCTTGGCGACTTCGGCCATATCCCCGATGGCATTCAGCCCATATCCCAACACGAAACGCATCTTATCCCCCGTCATGAATTTCGCGGAATGGTTCGCATGAAGCCCGATCCAAGTCCAGCGTGCGCAAAGGGCGGGCGCGAGGAAGATGTCGCCTTATCGTTTTTGACCGCTTTCGCGTAATTTGGCCGTATGATTGCGTTCGCGCGCATTCGCAACATGCGCGGACTGAACTAGAGATGATGGGATAAGACGGGCAAAAGTCCGGTTTGCGGGGGAGACGTAATTGACAGGCATGTTCGCGGATAAAGTCGTTCTAGTGACCGGCGGCGGGGCCGGCATGGGCAAATCGGCGGCCCAGCGCTTCGCCGAGGAGGGGGGAAGGGTCGCGGTCGTCGATCTCAATCTCCAGGCGGCAGAGGCGGTGGTCGAATGGATCCGCGCCGCGGGCGGCACCGCTATCGCCATCCGCGCCGACATCGCCTCCCAGGCAGACAACGACAGGATGGTGGCCGAAACTTTGGCCCAATTCGGCAAGCTGGACGCCGCATTCCTGAATGCCGCCTATCTGGGGCCAGTGCTGGATTTCTTCGAGACCGATGCCGAGACCTTCGACAAGATCACCAACATCAATCTGCGCGGCTGTTTCTTCGGCATGCAGGCTGCGGCGCGGGCGATGAAGCCGGGCGGCTCGGTCGTGGTCAATGCCTCCACCGCCGCCATCGCCGCCAATCAGTACAACGCTGTCTATACCGCGACGAAACATGGGGTGCTGGGGTTGGTTCGGGCCGCAGCCGAGCCTTTCGGCGCCAGGGGCCTGCGCATCAACTGTATCTGCCCCGGCTATATCCGCACGCCGATGAACGGCTTCCCCGATTCCGTCGCCCCGGTTGCGCCCCAGTCCCTGGAAACACCGGCCTTCTGCGGCATCGGGGAGCCGCAGCATATCGCCGAACTGGCCCTGTTCCTGGCCAGCACGCGCTCATCCTTCCTCACCGGCGCGGCCTATCTGGCCGACGGCGGACTGATGGCCAATATCCCGTCGATCCGGATATGACCACCTGATGCATCCTATTCGCGTCGTCCAATGCGGTACCGGCACGGCTGGCCGCGAAGCGCTGCGCGCGATCATCGGCAATGCGGCACTTGAACTCGCCGGTCTGCTGGTTGCGCGGCCCGAAAGCGTCGGACGCGATGCCGGCGATCTGGCCGGGGGTGGCGCGATCGGCATCAAGGCCACCGCCTCGATCGACGAGATCGTGGCGCTCGATGCCGATATCGTCTGCTACATGCTGGTCGTGCCCAATCTGGACGATATCTGCCGCCTGCTTGCCTCGGGCAAGAATCTGGTCACCACCGCAGGGCTGGTCTACCCGACCTGGCGCGCGCCCGATGCGCGGCGGCGGCTTGAGGCGGCCTGCACTGCGGGCGGCTCGTCCTTCTATGTCACCGGGATCAATCCCGGCTGGGTCGACGAGGTTCTGCCGCTTGCGATGTCCATGCTCTGCCGCGATATCGAACGGATCGACATCCGCGAATATGCCGACTGCGCCAAATATCCCGCGCCCGCGCTGATCTTCGACGTCATGGGTTTCGGTAAAACCCCTGAGGAGATCGCGGGCGGCGCCGTGCCCGATATGAGCGTGATGAGCGATTTCTTCGCCCAGGCCGTCGCCGCGCTGGCTCATGGGCTGGGCCTGGAACTGGACGACATCAGCCAGACCCGCGAATTCGCGCTTGCGCCCGCCGATTTCACCATCGACGCCGGGCTGGTCAGGGCCGGCACCGTTGCAGGACAGCGCTGGTGCTGGACCGGCTCGGTCGGCGGCGTGCCCAAGATCGTGCAGGAGACATTCTGGGTCGTGAAATTCGGCCTCGGCCCCGGCTGGCCCGAGGCCGACCCGACGCGCAACGACACACAATGGCAGGTGACCATCGAGGGCTCGCCGTCGCTGCGCTGTATCTTCGAGCCGCGCACCAGTTTCAAGGACGGCGGCCCGGCCGCTGCCTTCAACCCATCGGGCCTGGCGACGGCGATGGCTGCGGTCAACAGCCTGGAGGCGGTCTGCGAGGCTCCGCCGGGCCTTCTGACTTCGATCGACCTCAAACTGCCGCGCTGGCGCGGCGCATAAACAACGACGGGGAGGACGCGATGTTCAGGCTGGACGGTAAAATCGCGCTAGTGACCGGATCGGGTCACGGCATCGGCGTGGGGATCGCCCGGGCGCTGGCGACTCAGGGCGCGCATGTGGTGATCAACGACCTCAACCCCGACCGCGCCGCGGCGACTGCCGAGACCCTGCGAGGCGAGGGGTTGTCTGCCTCGGCCGGGCCCTTCGACGTCACCGTCGGCTCTCAGGTGGATGAGGCGATGGCAAAGGTTGCCCGCGACATCGGCCCCATCGACATTCTGGTCAATAACGCAGGAAACTCCGGCGGACAGACCTTCAAGCAGGCGCCCTTCGCCGAGCTGTTGCCGGAAAACTGGACGCCCTTTATCGCTGTCAATTTGATGGGAGTGCTTCACTGCACCCGAGCCGTCATCGGCGGCATGACCGGCCGCGGTTGGGGTAGGGTGATCACCGTATCCTCGACGGCGGGGCGCGTCGGCGCCTCGATCAATGTCTCGATCTATGGCGCGGCCAAGGCCGGCGCCGCCCATTTCATGCGCCACCTGTCGCAGGAGGTCGCGCGTCAGGGCGTGACCGCGAACGTCATCGCTCTGGGCTTCATGGATAATGTCGGCGGTGACACGATGGCGGCGGTTCTGCCGCTGATCCCGGTCGGCCGCGCCGGCTCGCCTAAGGATGCCGGGGCCGCGGCGGTGTTCCTGGCTTCACCCGAAGCCGCCTGGATCACCGGCGCAACGCTGGTGGTCGACGGCGGCTCGACGCCGTTTTGAGGCTTCACCCGCCCCAGAATTCCTTCACCTTGGCGAAGAAGCCTTCGGACTCCGGATGGGTTCCGGTGGCTTCGCCGCCTTCGGCTGCGAATTCCTGCAGCAGTTCCTTCTGCCGCTTGGTCAGCTTGACCGGGGTTTCGACGCCGACTTCGATATAGAGGTCGCCGCGACCGGCGCTGCGCAGCACGCTCATGCCCTTACCGCGCAGGCGGAATTGCTGGCCCGACTGGGTGCCCGCCGGAATGGTGACATGGCTGCGGCCGCCTTCGATGGTCGGCACCTCAATCTGCCCACCCAGCGCCGCCATCGGCATGGTGATCGGCACGCGGCACTGCAGGTCCGCCCCCTCGCGCTGGAAAAGACGGTGCGGCTGAACCGACAGGAAAACGTAAAGATCGCCCGCGGCTGCACCGCGCATGCCCATCTCGCCCTCGCCCGAGAGCCGGATGCGGGTGCCGTCGTCGACACCCGGCGGAATGGTGACCTCCAGCGTCTTTTCCTTGCGGATGCGGCCCGAACCGCTGCAATTGCGGCAGGGGTCCTTGATCACCTGGCCGGCGCCGCTGCAGGCGGAGCAGGTGCGCTCGATAGTGAAAAACCCCTGCTGCGCACGCACGCGGCCGGCGCCGCGGCACGTCGGGCAGGTGACGGGTGCGGTGCCGTCGGCAGCGCCGCTGCCGTGGCAAGGCTCGCAGGCGCTCCAGCCAGGCACGCGGATCGTCACTTGGTTGCCCTTGAATGCGTCTTCCAGCGTGATCTCAAGATTATAGCGCAGGTCCGATCCGCGCTGGCTCTGGCTTTCGCGGCCGCGGCCGGCCATATCGCCGAACATCTGGTCGAAAATATCCGAGAAATTCGCACCAAAGCCGGCGCCGGCGTTGGCCCCGCCGCCGCCGTTCTCGAAGGCGGCATGGCCGAACCGGTCATAGGCCGCGCGTTTCTGATCGTCTTTCAGGATGTCATAGGCGTGCGATAGGTCCTTGAACTTCTGTTCGGCGACCGCATCGCCCGGGTTGCGGTCGGGATGGAACTGCATAGCCAGCTTGCGATAGGCGCGTTTGATGTCCTCGCCGCTCGCGCCCTTGGCAACGCCCAGTGTCTCGTAGCAATCGGCCTTCATCGTCTCACGTACATCCCGAAATGAACCGCCCCGGTCCGGAATTCATTCCGGGCCAGGGCGGTGTCCTGATTGTCTTATTGTTGTTTTTGCATCGCGCGTCTAGCCGGTTTTGTGGTTGCCTTCGTCCACTTCGGTGAAGTCGGCGTCCACGACCTTGTCGTCGCCCTGGGCTCCGGCCTGTCCGCCGGCTTCGGCTCCACCCGCCGCAGCCTGTTCCTGCTGCGCCTTGTAGAGCTGTTCGCCCAGCTTCATCGACACCGTGGTCAGCGTCGCCGTCTTGGTTTTGATCTCCTCGGCATTCTCGCTGGCGAGCGCCGATTTCAGATCGGCTATCGCCTTTTCGATCTCTTCCTTGTCGGACGCGGGGGCCTTGTCACCAAGTTCCGTCAGCGTCTTTTCCGAGGAATAGATCAGGGCATCGGCCTGGTTTCGCGCCTCGACCAGATCGCGCTTGGCCTTGTCGGCCGCGGCGTTGGCTTCGGCATCCTTCACCATCTTGTCGATGTCGGCATCCGAGAGGCCGCCTGAGGCCTGGATACGGATCTGCTGTTCCTTGTTGGTCGCCTTGTCCTTCGCCGTTACCTGGACGATGCCGTTGGCGTCGATGTCGAACGTGACCTCGATCTGCGGCACGCCGCGCGGGGC
>PLTD01000007.1 GCA_003165335.1 Rhodospirillales bacterium
GCGGCGGTGGGCGCTGGGCATATGACCGATCTTCAGGTGGGGGAGTTTCAGGTGACCATACCCGGGGGAGTTTGCCCGACCGACCGGGCTTCGTCGTCGCCCATGATGATCCGGGCGTCAGAGCCACCTAAAAACCTGCGGCGATCTGTCAGAGATTCTGGAAAAATCTGTGATTTCATGGCTTTCTCCGAATATTGGATTGGCGTTTACTAAGCGCTGGTCGGATGTTTTACATCCGAATGGAATGAAAAATGCCATATGAAGCTAATAAGTCAAGTCAAATTCCGCTAACCAGCGCCCAGATTCGTTCTGCTCGCGCTCTTATCCGATGGAGTGCCGAGGACCTCGCGCGTTCATCGGCCGTGGGGCTGACAACAATTCGGCGCGCAGAACTGACTGAAAGTCAGACTTCGATGACAACAGCGAATGACCTAGCGGTACGCCGCGCCCTAGAAGCCGCCGGCGTCGAGTTCATCGACGAGAACGGGGGCGGTCCCGGCGTGCGGCTTCGAAAGCCCCTAAGTGGAAAATCCGGGAAATGAACGGGGCTTGGCTAGGCTCACGGGGGGCGTTCGCGCAGACCGGGTTCGCAAGGTTGTCATGCTTGCCCTCCCTCCCATAATTCTACTTGGCTTAAAGATCGGCGACGAGTTCACCGTCCCACTATGCAGAATCTGATTTTTCTATTGTTCCCGTGTTGGGAACGGTGCTAGATATAGAAAATGCGGGTAATTGCTCGAAGCGTTCTGGTGGCTCACGCCTACAGACACCCCGAAACAGCGATTTCACTTGAACGTTGGTACCGGCTCGTCAAGGCCGCGAACTGGACTTCGATGGATGATATTCGTCGCGCTGCTCCAAGATCCAAGGTCCTAAATCGTGACCGTGCCCGCTTCGAAGTTGCTGGCGGAGACTACCGGCTGATCGCCGCATTCGACTTCCGTCGGCAAATTGCGTTCGTGAAGTTTATCGGTACGCACGCTGAATACGATGCCGTTGACGCCCTGACTGTCGCCAGATTTTGATGAGGAACGCCATGCAAATCCGCCCGATTCGCAATGACAGAGACCACCGCGCCGCACTAGCGGAGATCGAGAATCTTTGGGGCGCGTCCAGTAGGACACCAGAGGGCGATAAGCTCGACATTCTCGTCACGCTGGTCGAAACGTATGAGGAGCGGCGGTGGCCGCTCAAGAGCCGTCGCCGGTTTGACCCGGTCGACGTGCTGCATTTTGCGATCGAAGAACTCGGTCACAGTCAGGCGGAGCTTGCAGACATTCTGGGTTCGCGGTCGCGTGCGTCCGAAGTCCTGGCTCGCCGCCGGCCCCTTACACTCGAGATGATCCAAAAGATCACGGCCAGTTGGAAGATTCCGGCCGATCTCCTTGTGCATCCATATCGGGTCGCCGCTACGGCAGCTTGAGAAAAGGTATGATGGATCAATTAACTTCTACCGGCTGTTATCCCTATCGAACTGACACCTGCGCTTTCTACGATCTCTGCTGGGTTCATCGATGAGAACGGCGGGGGTCCCGGCGTGCGGCTGCGAAAGCCGACCGGTCTCGATGAGTACGTTCGGCTTGCCGTCGGCGGCGAGACAGTGCTGGTCACAGATCGCGACCGCGTGGATGCGGAAATCGGCCCACCCCATCCGAAGCGCGCTGCTTTCTGACGAGCTGTTGTTGGACGCCTTCCGACGGGCTGGATGATGCCGCCGGTCTCCGAGTCCGCCGCTTCGCAAGCCGGTGATGACGATCAACGAACTGCTAGGCGATCTGGAGTGCGATCGGGCGGATCGTGATCCATCTCGACAGCTCGATGGCGCTTGCCAGATCTTGGCAGCGTCGTTTCGATCGAGCGTCCTGAGGTTCGTTAGCCAACGGCTGTTGATTGGGCGGATAAAGCAACACGCCTGCGGCGCGTCGCCCAAAGGGGTCGGCAAGGGAAAAAGCGAGTTTAAAGGATGGCTTCGATTCCCTTGCGCCGGATTACGTTTAGCAACACAAGAGCCGGGCCGCTCGGACGCTTGGCACCGCGCTCTAATTGCGACACATAGCCGACCGTCAAGTTGAGGTATTTCGCGAAAACGGCCTGGCTCATATGAGATTGCTCGCGCAGGGCGCGGATTTCGTCGCCCGACAACATGGCGAGCGTAGCCGCTTCGGCTTTGTTGAGCTCGCGCATGGTGATTTTGGAATAGGCCGCATCGTCCATAATGCCGATCGCGTGCATATCCTTGGCCGTCTCCAGCATTTCCCGCATGAGCCGGGATTGCTTCGGCGCTTTCGTTTTAGTTTTCATTTTGCACCTTTATCAAAAGTCCCTCCGCAAGAGCCTTTTCGATGTTCTTCGCATCAGCGGCCAACCATGAAGCGGCCACCTCGCGCACAACGGCCAGCTCCTTATCGTTGATGTTCTCGCGCNNGCCGCGCAACGCGTTGTTTGATCAGGCCACCGCTAAGGTCGGCGTCGATCAGCCCGCGAGCGGCGCGTTCCACAGCCTCGCATAAATGCTCGTCCGTGATCCGTTCTCCCCGCGTGAAGCGGGCAAACAATTTGGTTTTGAAAATCCTCACGCTTCCACCAACACCATGAACTATAATCTAAAGTGTTATAATTGCAAGGGAAATTGGTGAAAATTGTCATGCGGCGAGGAGCAGAGCGGCTGCAGCCTCGGGACCTCATTCCCTTGGGGGTACAGTTTCCCCTTTGCAGCTAGCTCGTTGCTGACATTTCAGAATTAAATTAGCCATCGAACTGTGGCGTCGGCACCTAAATTGCGTGCACTTTTGCAAGAGTCCCGCGAAACCGGGCAGCAACGCGTTACATTTAATTTTGGCAGACGGTAAAATGTTACGCGTTTAATTTGATTTCGATCAAAAAATGCTTGACGAAGGATTAATTAATTATGTGTGGAAAATTGAGCACCTAGTTTTTTCAGTGGAGGTTCCCATGAATTTTAAGGCTGGGATTTTAGCCGGGGTTGCCCTGGCAATTGCTTCGGGCGCCGCACAGGCCCACGTTGCAACCATTTCCGGCGGATACGATGATGGTTTCTACGACACCCCGCTTCTGATCATCAACAACAACACCAATTACGCCTTTACGAACGCCCAAATGGTGTTGACGCCCTACCAACCCGGCACGGCCGACTATAGCACTACGCCCCAAACGGTTAATTTGGGAACCTTCAACGCCAATTCAAACACTCGAATATTGTTTGGGGTAACGCTGGTCCTTTGTTCGCGTCCGATTGGGATGACAATTGGGGCAATAGCGCTGCAGGTAACTCAGCTTGTGTTCAGCCATATCCGTTCTGTGCGCTGGTCGGAAACTTCAAGGTGACCTTCACAGCTACGTGGGCAGATCCTGCTTACAATGGCGGAGCCGGTATCGAAATATCTTCGGTATTCTCACCCACTACAAATGCGACCGGTGGCTTTGTAGGCTGGGAAGGACTTGATCCGAACGGCCTATCAGAGACGGTTTACGACGCCCACAGCGGATCAATAACGGGTACGCTGGCCTATATCGACGTGGGTCCACCCGTCACCTCTGGCGTTCCTGAACCATCAACCTGGGCGATGATGCTTCTTGGTTTTGTTGGCGTCGGCTTCATGGCGTTCCGTCAAAAGCCAAAGCCTGCAGTGATGGCCGCCTGATAGCCGCCCCATCAAGTTGAAATCAAAAGCCGCCCTCGGGCGGCTTTTTCGTTCTGGCCAGGCATCCAGCAGCGAGTCGGACCTTGAGTTCGGCGTACTCTCTCCAGTCAACGCCCGGTCATTTAAACGTCAAGTCGCGCCCCTGAAAAAGCGCGGCTTACATCATGGCGCTCCATCAACCGGGCGCGGGCCGCTTCTTCCATCCTGGAGATTTCGTCGGGCGACGCACCGAGGCAGGCTTCCATTGCCGCGGCTAACGCCTCGGCATCCCCAGCCGGTACCAGCCAACCATGCTGACCTGGCTCGACCAACTCGGGGATGCCGGCCCTTCTTAGCGCACCATGGCCTCCATGATCACGACCGGCAAACCCTCCGGGAAGCTTGGCAACACCCCGCGCGCGTGTTGCCATCATTTCCTCACGCACTTGGTCGCTGCTGATCCAACCGGTGATGCGCACCAGGTTCTGCAGCTTGTAGCGCGCCACAAGATTTTCAATTCGCATTTCGCCGTCGCCCGCCAGTACCAGCTCCGAATTGGATTCCGCGCTCCAGCAACTGACGAGCGGCATCGATCAGCAGCAGCTGCCCTTTTTGTTCACAGAGCCGGCCGAAGCAAATCAAGCGTCGTCCTGCGGCTGGCTGGTCTAGGTAGTGTGGACACTTACCGCATCCTGACCGGCGGCCAAGTGATCGCGCAAGCGATCGTCACGGCTTGCGGGTCGCGATCTGTTCGAAGGTCTCGCCGGTGTCGGCGAGAATAGCGGCAGCCCCTGTTTCCGCCTCATAGCGTCGGATAATGACATCGACGTAGAGGGGATTGAGCTCGATGCCGCAGCAGCACAGCCGCCCGGTATTCTAGGCCGCGATGAGAGTCAATCCGGAGCCGAGGAAGGGGTCGAGAACAATCTCGCCGCGGTTTGTCAGGTCGATCAGCGCAT